>CACXYG010000143.1 GCA_902771745.1 uncultured Erysipelotrichaceae bacterium
ACTCCCGCCTACGCCAAAGAACTCGGTGCGACCTACATCGTTGTCGGTAGAAGTATCACCAAAGCCGAAAATCCTGTTGCTGCTTATCAGAAATGTGTGGAGGAATTCAACTAATGGATGAAAAAATCTTAGCCCAAGAAGTGGCCAAAAATTTATTGAAGATCAAAGCTGTCTTTTTAAAACCAAATGACCCATTCACCTGGGCCAGCGGTATCAAGTCTCCTATCTATTGCGATAATAGACTTACCCTCTCCTATCCTGAAGTCAGAGAAGTCGTCGAAGAAGGCTTAAAAGCCACCATCGAAAAGTATTATCCCGATGTCGAAGTACTCGAGGGTACTTCCACTGCTGGTATCGCTCATGCCGCTATCGTTGCCGAAAAGATGAAGTTACCGATGGGTTATGTCCGCTCTGGTCATAAAGACCACGGCCGTGGTAACCAGATTGAAGGTGTCTCACCAAAAGGTAAGAAAGTCGTCGTCGTCGAAGATTTGATCTCCACCGGCGGTTCTTCTTTAGAAGTTGTCGATATCCTAAGAGAAGAAGGTGCTGACGTTCTTGGTATTGTCTCCATCTTCACTTATGGTTTAGCCAAAGGTATCCAGCGTTTGAAAGACGATAATTGTGAAAATCATTCCCTTTCGAACTTTGAGACCTTAGTCGACATCGCTGCCAAAGAAGAATATATCTCTCACGAAGATATCGAAAAACTTCTTAAGTTTCAGAAGAATCCAAGCGATCCTTCCTGGATGGATTAATCATTTATTGCCTGCACCTCTGGTGTGGGCAGTTTTAATATGGCTGGTATACATATCCGTGAAGATGCGAAACAATTCGTTAGAAACTATCTTTTTGCCACGAGCTTCTGAACAAACGACCAACATAATTATGAAAAAGGACCATATTTCTTTGACAGATATCTAATAAATAAAATATAATAATATATGTTGGGAGAAACATTTTGGATTCTACTTTAATGTATTATTCGTTAGCGAATGGTCTTGGCCTCGTTATCGTAGGCATTCTTTTATATTTCAATTTTTCTCGTAATGACTTCCAGGTTAAAAGACAAGCCCTAAACGAATTGTTCATCGCCACACTCGCCTATATCATGGTCGATATCCCTTGGACTTATATCAATCATGACTTGTTACCTAAGACTGTCTATACACAAGTCATTTCTTCTTATATCCTTGCTATCGTCGGATATTATCTGATCTCATCTTGGTTGGTCTACAGCTTTACCATCAGTGGTAAAACCAAATTCGACTACAAGAAGTTTTGGAAAGTTGTTCGTTTGGTAAACATTGGTGCTGCGCTTGCTTTAGGTGTTGTCATGTTTGTCATACCAGACTTTTGGGTCGTGGATGGTTCTATGCGATTGCTCTTCTACATACTCGTCTATGGTCCTTTGATTATAACCCTCGTCTTCATCAGTATCTATTCCTTTATCCGTTCTTTTCAGAAGACCCATTACGCAAGAAAAAGAGAATACCATCTCAATGCTTTTGGTCCTCTTGTCTTAGTCGTCTTTGCCGTTTTCCAGATTATCAATAATGATTTACCAGTATTGGTCTATGGTTTGATTGTCTCAATGGTATTGATCTTCTTATCGGTCGTCTTGTTCCAGAACACCAGAGACCCGTTGACCGGTTTGAATAATCGCAACCAACTCAACCGTATCATCACCAACATCGGCAAAGAAAGACCAATCGATGATAAATATATTTTGGTTATGATCGACGCCAACTGTTTTAAATTCATCAATGATAAACTCGGTCATGTCAAAGGTGATGAAGTGTTAGTCTTGATTGCGAAAACCTTGGTAGAAGTCAGCAATCGATACAAAGAAAAACCATTCTTATGCCGCTATGGCGGTGATGAATTTGTCATGGTTTTCAAAGATACTCAAGAATCTGAAATCGTCGATTTGCAAGACCTGATCAACGATGAACTGGTCGGTAGAGACGTCCGTGTTCCTATCTCAGTATCGGTTGGCCATGCCAAGTGGAACGGCGATATGCGCGATTACGAAACTTGTTTTAGAATGGCTGATGAAAATATGTATGAGAATAAGGCAATACTAAAAAACCAATGACGAAATAAAATATAAAAATTACGACTTATAAATTTACAATTGCATAGTAATAAATATATAATATAACGATTTATGAATTCAGAGGCGTTATATTATATTTTAGCGAATGTCGTCGCCATCATCACTCTGGTTTGTTTGTTTATAGGAAACTTCAATAATGGCGACTATCACTATAAGCAGTATTCGATGAACCATTTGTTGATTGCTGTAATTTGTTTGTGTGGACAGGATATCTTTTGGACTTTGGTCGATAATGAAATCATCCTCAAAAACAACCTGATTTTTATATTCGCTAATTATCTGATGTTCTTAGCCATTTTATATGTGTGTGCTTCTTGGCTATGCTATACCCAGACCATCAACGGTAAAAACGATAATCGCTTTGTCAAACGAGTCAAGATCATCATCGCCTTCTATGCTTCCTTAGCAATCATCTTAGCTCCTATCTTATTCTTCTTACGTGATTTCTGGATTCAGGATGGTGTCCCATCCATCGGATTATACTTCATCATCTATGGTATTGGTTTCATCTCCTTCTTGGCTATCACTTCGATGTCCTTCAAGTTTGCGGCACAAAGAGAAAACTACGTCCATAAAAAGACCTATATTATCAATGCTTTAGCACCAATTGTCGCCTTAGGCTTTGGTTTGATTCAGATCTTCATTGTCGAATTACCATTGATGTGTGCAGGTTTATCGATCACCATGTTGTTACTGGTCATGTCTTCGATGTCCTTCCAGAACATCACCGATCCATTGACTGGCTTGATGAACCGCAACGGCTTAAACAAAGCGATTGACCATTTGGAAGAATCCTCCAAGATGCATGAACATGAACATCTCATCATCATGGTCGACTTAAATGATTTCAAACATCAGAATGATACCTTAGGTCATCTCAAAGGCGATGAGATCTTAGTCAACTTTGCTGCCGCTATCAGAAAGTATTCCAACATCACTCAAAAGAAGACGATTCTTTGTCGTTATGGTGGTGATGAATTCCTCATCATCGTCAAAAACGCGGATAAGACCTCCGCTAATGAATTCAAGACGACCTTAGCCAAGCTTCTCAGCGAGAACGAAGATACCAAAGATATTCGCTTTGCCGCCGGTTGTGTCATGTGGAGTGGTACTCTATCCACCTTTGATTCACAGCTCTCTGTTGCTGATGAGTTGATGTATCAAGAAAAAGAAATATCGAAACATCTAAACTAGGTTGATGCTTTGCATCAACCTTTTGTTAAAAAAGAAAAAAGAAGTATTTCTACTTCTTGAAGATGTCGATATAAGTTTCATCTAAGAGGAGGGCTTTAAAGTCTTTGCCATCCGAGATCAACGCAAAAGATGCATTGTTATCCTTGATGATCAAGTCATTCATCTGAGATTCAAATATCGGGTAGTCATCATAAGGATCCACGTAAGCATCCAACTTCAGAAATGGTGCCTTGCCTTTTGGATAGGCAAGAATCGCACCCTTCATCATCTCAAAACAATACTGAGAGACCGCGTGATAGAATCCCTTACCTTCATAGACGATGATATGTTCATAGATATCTTTATCAATCTCATAATAGATTTCCCCATTCTTGATGTGAGCATAACAATGAATCAAGACAAAATCAAAATCATCTCCCTGATTAGGTAAAGAGGAGAGAATCGGTTTTAAATCTAAGTATTTATCGACAGATAAAGAAAGTACAGTTTTATTCATATAACGGACAAAATTATACCATAATCCAAGAAAAAAGAAAGACAAAAAGCGCGGAATATCTCCGCGCCTTACTTAATCGTGATTATCGTTGATGATGGAGCAGTCTTTTGATAGACCAGCTTCAAAAGCATCCACATTCTTCTTGAATTCAATATCATCCATCGGACCAAGGTCCATCATGATGCGGTCGATCATGGCTGGGGTGATGATGGCATCTTTACCATCTTGAGCATATAACTTGGCAGTCTTCTTGATACGACGACATAGACGAGAGACTTCTTTAGAGATGTAACCATGGGTGATTGGAACTAACTTATCAATGGTGGTTGGATCTTCAAACTCCACCCCGTCAAGACGTTCTTCCATCAAACCTTTTCTGGTGTATCTATCAGGATGATGGATTCTCAGAAGGTCATCGAACAAGCCTTTTGCAAACATCTTAGGATTCATCTTGTCTGGAGCTGCCGTAGAAGCGACAAATAAGATGTTGAGATTGAGCTTTTTGACTCTCTTGATCTCTTTCTTCAAGAGCTTATAGAAGATCTTGAAGGTATCAGCCGATTCATCTTTATTACCATTGGGGAAGAAGGCGTTGG
>CACXYG010000144.1 GCA_902771745.1 uncultured Erysipelotrichaceae bacterium
CTGGTCAATCCAAAGACCGGTGAGGTGAGAAAAATGGCGCCGGGGGAACTTCAGTGAATACTGTTCATAATGAATCAAAGAGAAAGATTGTTAAATTTACAAAAAAGACAAAAACTCCCAATTACGGAATCACATTAGGAGATATAGGCTATACCGAAGGAGAATTTAACACAACATACATCCTGCCTTTTATGAAGGAAGAAATGGTAGCCATGATTCTCGCCGGTGGCCGAGGCACCCGACTGAAATCACTTACGGCTAAGGTTGCAAAACCAGCAGTCTTTTTCGGTGGTAAATATCGTATTATCGATTTCCCACTTAGCAATGTTGCCAACAGCGGTATCAATGCCGTGGGTGTGGCCACACAATATGAATCCACGGATTTAAATAACTACATCGGTTCTGGTCGTAACTGGGGTCTTAACGGCACCAACGCGCTTGCCAGTATCTTGCCACCAAGAGAAACCCCATCGGGTGCCTCCTGGTATTTGGGTACAGCCGATGCAATCTATCAGAACATCGACTGGTTAGATAAGACTCATTGTAAGTATGTCGTCATCCTTTCTGGTGACCACATCTACAAGATGGATTATTCTGACATGCTCAAGTTCCATAAGAGCAATCAGGCCGATGTCACCATCGCCTGTATCAAGGTTCCAATGGCTGAAGCGCCAAGATTTGGTATCGTTGTCGCTGATGAAAAGAACTTGATCAACGAGTTCCAGGAAAAACCAAAGGTTCCAAAGTCTGATTATGCTTCCATGGGTATTTATATCTTCACCTATGATTTATTGAGAAAAGCGTTGATCGAAGACGCCAAGGATGAAAAGTCTGATCACGACTTCGGTAAGAATATTCTTCCAACCCTTCTTGGTGCCAAGAAGAGATTGTTTGCTTATCCATTCAAGGGCTATTGGAAGGACGTCGGTACCGTCCAGTCCTTATGGGAAGCCAATATGGATTTACTTGATCCAAATTGTGAATTACAGCTCTTCTCTTCCCGTTTCAAGATCTATTCTGCGGATACAGCATCTCGTCCACAGTATATCGCTCCAAGCGCTAAGGTTGAGGATTCTGTCATCAACCAGGGTGCACAGATCTATGGTAAGGTCATTCACTCTGTCATCTGCAATGAAGCGATTGTTGAAAAGGGTGCTAAGGTCAAGAACTGTGTCATCCTTCCTGCCGCCGTCGTCAAGAAGGGCGTCAAGATTGAAAACGCCATCATCGGCGCCAAGACTGTCGTTTCAGAAGATGTCATCGGTGAGATTGACAACGTCGCGTTAGTCAATGCTCAGGAAGACAAGTAAAAAGGAGAAGGAATATGGCATATAAAGTAGCTGGTATCATCGATTGCTTCGGCAATCCAGAATTTGGTCCTTTAACCCAGCATAGACCAATGGCTTCTACATCGTTCTTAGGTCGTTATTCGTTTATTGACTTCCCTCTCTCCAACTTCCTCAACTCTGGCATCTTGAACATGGGTATCTTATGTCAGAACCATATCCGTTCTCTTTCTAAGCATGTCGGCAACGGCCGTAGCTGGATCTCCAACACCAAACGCGGTGCCTTGGAAATTCTCTACGATGAGCCAAATGTCGCCAATCCGGCTTATAACACCGATATTGCTGACATCATTGAAAACAAGGTTTTCTTCAAGGATGTTCATCCAGATTATGTCATCATCGTCTCGCCAAACTTTGTCTATGAAGCGGACTTCAGCAAGTTGTTAGATGAACATGTCGCCAGTGGCGATCGTATCACCTTGTTATATACGCACGTTGAAAACGGCTTAAGAAATCACTTCATCGGTGCCGATAAGATCGGTATCTCTTCCAGAGGTAAAGTCAACCGTATGGAAACCAATATGGGCGATGAAGATAGCGGTGATATCTCCATGGGTTGTCTCATCTTAGACTATCCAATGTTGGAATCCTTAGTCGAATACGCAAGAAGCACTTCTAGCTTCTTCAACCTTGATGACTGCTTGAAGTATCTTGCTCCAACCGTCATGATCAGAGCTGCCAAGTTTGAAGGCTATGTCCGTGATTTTGACTCTCTTCCACATTATTTGGAATACTCTTTGGAACTTCTCGACCGCAAGGTCTTCGATTCCTTATTCCAGGAAGATTGGCCACTCCACACCAGAACCTATGATACGGTTCCTGTTCAGTGCAGAGCTGGCTCTAACGTCACCAATTCCTATCTTGCCAACGGCAGTGTCATCGAAGGTAAGGTCACCGGTTCTATCTTAGGTAGAAATGTCCGTATCGAAAAGGGTGCTGAAGTCATCAATTCCGTCATCGGTAATGATGTCGTCATCTCCGAAGGTACACACGTTGAAAATGCCGTCATCGACCGTGATGCTCAGGTCTTACATGTCGCTGAGGTCATCGGTAGTAAAGAGGAGCCAATCTATATCGCGAGAGGAGATATTGTCTAACTATGAAAATCTTATTGGTCACTGGTGAATCTCTTCCTTACGCGAAAAGCGGTGGCTTAGGAGATTTCATCTATTCTTATGGCAAGGCCCTTGCCAAACTTGGTGAAGATGTCTCGGTCATCATGCCTTTATATCTGCCGATGAGAACGAAGTTCCCGGAGATCATGGAAGGTTTCTATGACCAGTTCGATTTCAAGATGAGTTGGAGAACCCAGGGTTGTGGTGTCTTCATGGTCGAAAGAGATGGTATCAAATTCTATTTCACGGCCATGGACCGCTTTGACCGCGACCAGCTTTATGGCTATGGCGATGATACGGAAAGATTTGCTTGCTTTGTCATGGCAGTCAACACCTTCATCACCCGTCATAACGATTATGATGTTGTCCACTGCAACGACTGGCAGACCGCTATGCTTCCTTTGCTTCTCTCTTATAATCCAAAACCGATCAAGACGGTTTTGACCATTCACAATCCTGCGTATCAGGGTTGGGCTAAGAGAGATGACTTGGGTGCTTACTTCAACCTCTCTACTGGTTATTATGATTCCGGTTTTGTCCGTCTTGGCGATTCCTTCAACTATCTTAAGGCAGGTATCATGTCTGCTGATAAGATCAACACCGTCTCTGTTACCCACGCTCAGGAACTCTTAAATGACCACACCGGTTTTGGTGGCATAGGTGCCATCATCGACTGGTGCAGACATTATGATTTCTCTGGTATCGTCAATGGTTTGGATACGGATATCTGGGATCCAAAGACCGATACTCACATTGTTTGTAACTATGATCTTGCCACGGTCAAAGAAGGCAAGAAAAAGAATAAACGCGCCATCTTTGAACAGCTTGGTATGGATCCTGACTTCGATGGTCCACTCTTCTCTGCCATCACTCGTCTTTCCGCCCAGAAGGGTGTGGAAAGAATCATCGACATCATGCCTCATTTAGAGGAGAAGAATGCCAAGATGATCGTCATCGGTACCGGTGAGATGGAAGAGCAGTTCCAGGCGGAAGCCTTCAAGTATAAGAATGTCTACCTCGTCAAGCGTTATGATGAGGAGCTTGCCCATCTTCTTTATGCGGCTAGTGACTTCTTCCTTATGCCTTCTTATTTTGAACCATGTGGAACTTCTCAGCTCATTTCCATGCGTTATGGTACTTTGCCGATCGTTTCGAATGTCGGCGGTTTAAATGATACTGTCTTTGATGTTTCTAAGGGTGAAGAAGCCAATGGCTTCACCTTCTATAACAACGATTACTTCGGTTGTCTCAACGCCTATTTCAGAGCTTGTGATCTCTATTGGGCCAAGGGTATTGACCGCATGCAGGAAGTTGGTATGAAGGGTGATTACTCCTGGAAGAAGTCTGCTAAGGCTTATCTGGATTTGTATCACACGATCGACTGGAAGTAGTTTTGATTATGGTCCAGGGAAACCTGGACCTTTATCGTCTTGGATGTTGACAAGACTTAGAAAAATAGACCCAAAGGTTATAAATTATCTTCTTTACTTTATGACCTCAAGGTCTTATAATAAACCTTGCGTTTTAGCATAGATTAGAAATTGGAGGATAAGACATATGGCAGTTCCAACCAGAAGAAGAGGCCACGCAAAACAGGGTCAGGTCAGACAGCACACTGCTTTAAAAGCTGTTAACACCTATACTTGCTCTAATTGCGGCGCTGTTATCAAGCCTCATCACGTTTGCCCATCCTGCGGTTATTATAACGGCAAGAAGGTCAAGGACGTTAAAGAAAAGGCTGAGTAGTTTTAGCCTCAATCAAATCTTGATTTAAAGAAAGGGGCTGTTGAAAAACCTACATAATTAATGTGGGTTGGACAACGCCCTTTTTTTCTGTTATATAGGAAATCCTGATTCTTCTTTTTCGGCCTATGA
>CACXYG010000145.1 GCA_902771745.1 uncultured Erysipelotrichaceae bacterium
GAAAGCTATGCTTTATAGGGGTATAAAGCAATGCTTTGTAGGGACGAAACGAATGCTTTTTAGGGTCTAAAGCAATGCTTTTATGATGTTTTGTTGAAAACATATTAAAAGAAACAAAAGACAAAAGGGAAATGGTATTCATTTCATAAAGACCATTCATGATTCACTCTAGGGAGGAAAACCATGCGTCACATCTTATCTATCCTGGAAAGAGAATTTCTCTATGCTGGTTTAAGCAAAGAGGATTTTCAGCGTGTCAAGAAACCCGTCGCTGAGATGAATCGACGTTCCTTGATTCTCTTTTCGATTCTCTCCGGTATCTTCTGGATAGTCGGTCTTATCATCTATCTATTAAAGACAGAGTACTATGGTTGTCGTATTGTCTATATCATCGCCCTTGTCAATTCTACCATCCCCCTTCTTGCTTCTCTGCTCTGGATTAAAAAGGATCTGAAGTTCTTATTACCAACACTGTATTTCTTTGATGCTTCCTTATATGCGGCTGGTATCGGTATGGCCTTATGCCAACCGGATATCAGAACTGTCTTGATGATTGCGATTGTCATCATCGTACCAAGTGGCTTTATTGAAAGAACTATTGTCAATATGGGTATTCAAGCCTTGTCGATCATCACACTTGGTGTTCTTGGTCACTTTATTTTAAAACCGGAGATCTTCTCCTTCTCCTTGATGAATACCATCATCTTCGCTGTTGCTGGCATTCTGATTGGACATGTCATCAACAAAGCGAGATATCAAAGATATGTGTATGCTGATTCTGCTGAAAAGCTAGTTGAGATGCAGAAAAACTACAATGATGACTTAAAGAAGGAAGTCGCTAGTAAAACCGAACGTATCACCGCCTTACATAACCAGCTCATCATGGGTATGGCTATGATGGTTGAAGGTCGAGATAACTCGACTGGTGGTCACATCAGAAGAACTAGTACTGCCGTGCAGTTATTGATCGAAGCCATCAAAGAAGATGATGCCTTTGGTTTAAGTGATGAATTCTGTAATAACATCATCAAGGCAGCTCCTATGCATGACCTTGGTAAGATCACCATCTCGGATTCTATCCTTTGTAAGCCAGGTAAGTTCACCCCAGAAGAATACGAAATCATGAAGACCCATGCTGCCCAAGGTGCGAAGATTCTACATAACATCTTAGCTGAAAGTGAAGATGTGGAATTTAGAGCAATTGCCGAGAATGTCGCTCATTATCATCATGAACATTATGATGGTAATGGTTATCCTTGTAAGTTGAAAGGCGAAGATATTCCTCTTGAAGCGAGAATCATGGCGGTTGCTGATGTCTATGATGCTCTGGTGAGTCGTCGAACCTATAAAGAACGATATAGTTTTGAAAAAGCTAATGAGATCATCTTAAGTGAAATGGGTACTCATTTTGATCCAAAACTAGAAAAATATTACAAAAAAGCAAGACCGAAATTAGAGGAATATTATTCTTCCGAACTCGCGGATTAAAAAGTGTCGCAAGACACTTTTTTCCTTTCTTCTTTGGGATAAGAGAACAAAGTGATGTTACAAGTGTAACACTTTCATATCTTTCCCATTTTGGCCTGTGTTTTTCCTTTTTGGTTTATGATAGAATTGCTTGCAAGGAATTTTTATAATACAAACTGTTCAACATCTAGGATGGTGATTCCTTAGCAAGTTTCCTCTAGGTTCTGGTTATCCTTTCTAGATTTGTGTGGGTCAAGATTCATAACTAGGACATTGATATATCCTTTCTTTTTATGGTTATCTCGTTACATTTTCTCCCGTGACGAGATAACCCTTTTTCTATAAAAAGAGAGCCACGTAGAAACGTGGCTCAAGGGGTTATCAACTCAACTTTTCAATCTTGCGGTATTCTCGATCTAATTTGATTTCGAATTTCGCAATCTTGTCGTTGATTTGACCGATGTAAGAAGTCGTAATCTTCGTGACAGTATCCTGTATCTTATTGTGAGCTTTCAGGATGGTTTCATTAGCATCATTGATACTATCAAGCTGATTTTTTAAACCAATTAACGGTTTATCAAGATAAGTGTTCTTGATATCTTCAAATTCAGATAGAAGTTCTTCCTTCTCTTTGAAATTGAGATCTTCTTTCTGTTTGGCTAAGACCAAATCCTTAAAACGAGTGGTAAGGGAAGTGATCATATTTAAGAAGGTCATGAGGTATTGAGGTCTGACAACATACATGTTTGGATATTCCATGACTTTGAAGATCGGTAGGTCGTTGACCTTATTCATCTCTAATTCGGAGACAAGAAGCGCGTATTTACAGTTCTTCTTGGTTCTGTTTTTATCTAACTGGTTGTAGTAATCGGCATTGGTCTTCTTGTTGACGGAATTAGGATCTTCACTCTTCATATCCATACAGACAGAGGTGAGTTCCATCTCTTTTGATTCATCGGCATAGACCTTGAAGAGGTAGTCAGCTTTACTACCTTTGTTTTCACCCTCTTCTTTCACAACCTTGTTATCTTTTTCCCAGGTGCAGTTCGTAAAGCCGTTTTGCATATAGGAGGAGACTTCTCTGTTACACCAGGTTTCCAGTTCTTCACCGATGACTTTGACAGAGGCGATACTTCTTTGTCTCTTCAAGTCGTCGATTTCACTCTGCTTGTTGGTTAGTTCGGTCGTCTTAGAATTGAGTTCTTCATTAAACTTGGTCTGTAATTCCATGATGGATTTTTCTTTTTCAAGTTCCATCTTGGCTTTCTGACTTTCTAACTGTTGAGAGGATGTCTGTTCTAAGATCGTCTTTTCATTTTCTAGTTGATTGAGTTTATCTTTGAAAATGTTGGTGACTTCGAGTTCTTTCGACTTCAGTTTTTCATCCAAGTTAGCCTGTAAGGTGTCATATTTTGCCTTTAAATCCTGGTACTGACTATCTTTTTCACGGGCGAGTTTTTCCATTTCTAAAGCAGCGCTATTTTTAGCTTCTTTGACCTTGGTATCCATATTGCCATTTAGAATAGCAATCTGATGCTTTAAGTCTTCAATGGTGGAATTATATTTATGTTTCAAATCAGATACTTCTAATTGTTGTTTAGATTCCCACTCGGTCTTTTCTTTGGCATGAGTGGCATCTAATGTTGCTTTATATTCCTGTAACTTTCTAGCATAGACTCTATCAGTGTTCTCCTGAATGGCTTTTTCAATTGCACTGGTATCTAATTCTTCTAAATCAGTTAAAGAGATGATATCTCCTTTCTGACCGTCTTCTTGTAAGACGAGGGTTGTTTTATCCTGAACGATGACTTTCAATTGTTTCATATATCTAGCCTTCCTCCCTTTTTCTTTCTTTATATTGTAGATGCTTTATTCTTTAAATTTAAGAGTTATTCTCTATAGGTATCAAAAAGTGACCATATCGGTCGCAAAAAAAGAGAGTCAAGTGTTTTCTTGACTCTCTAGAGTGTTATTTTGAAGAGATTTGAGCGATGGCTTTCATGAAGATTTCGTTTTCTTGACTATCGCAATCACTGGCTAGTGATAAGGAGATATCCGCATAGATGGTAACTGGGCTACCATCGATGACATTGATCTCTTTTAAGGCTTCCTGAATTTTAACTTCGAGTTCTTCATGATGGTCATTTTCAATGACGCTATGAAGGAAAGCAAACTTGCTATTATCGATTCTGGCAATCGTACAATCCTTACCGATGGTCTTTTCTAGGATATAGGCGATCTTACGCATGGTATCCTGAGCAACCATGGTACCAAAGTTATGCTGGATTCTGCTTAGTGAGGAGATGTTGATGATACCAAGGATATAGTCTCTCTGATGGAAGTTATACTGTTCCGAATAGGTCAAAAGACAATCGAGTAATCCTCTGGTGTTGAGTAAACCAGTCAATGGATCTTTAAACAAGAAGATCTTATCCTCGGTGGTCATATGTTCTTCCACGGTGTGGAAGTAACCGATCAAGCCTTGAATTCTTGCATGATCATATACTGGCCACTTATTACAACGGATGAATCTAGGAATACCGTTGATGATACACTGACCAGCGACATCTTTGATGGCGATACCATCGCTGAGCAGTCTTTCTTCATCGTTTTTGTAGCTGTCGTTATCGAGATGCCAGTTCATATCTTCATCCGTCTTACCCTCAATTTCACTGATGCTGTTAAAGCCATAGGTCTCTAAGAAGGATTTAGAAGCACCCACGAATCTTCTGTTCTTGTCCTTGAAGAAGATATTGACGTCAATATTTTGCATCAAGGTATCAAAGAGGATAGCTTTACGGTGTTCTTTTTGATTCTGCGTATTGTTTGCACCAACGACAGTGTAATC
>CACXYG010000146.1 GCA_902771745.1 uncultured Erysipelotrichaceae bacterium
GCGCAGCGTGAAGTAGATGCGATTGCGGTCGGCGCTCTGGGAGTGGCTGGGATTCAGTCCCGCTGCTCCCAGGATGGCCATCAAACGGTCGGCCGTCTTGCCATATGGCGTGTCGATGAACAGCTTGAACGTGGTTCCCATGATGCTCTCCTTGCTCAGAAGGGTAAGTATTATCAACTCTACACTGGTAATGCCATAAAAGAATAATACAATCTTTTTTAGAGGCTAGCTTAAATCCTATTGATCTGCAATTGGATAATAAGCAAGCCTCTTTTAAATTTCGCGTGAAATTGTATGTGTGTTTCTGATGATATTTCTATCCTGAAATGATGATTTTCTTTATAAAAAGAAGTCAAAATAGTAGAATGGTATCGCTATGGATCAATATGAAAGAACAAGACTTCTCATCGGTGATGAACCATTAAGTAGACTTTGGCAAGCCAGAGTCGCTGTTTTTGGTGTCGGTGGTGTTGGTGGATATGTGGTTGAGGCTCTTGCTAGAACCGGAATTGGCCATATCGATATCATCGATAATGATGAGGTTGCCTTTTCTAATCTCAACCGTCAGA
Organism: uncultured Erysipelotrichaceae bacterium; assembly: GCA_902771745.1. Lineage (GTDB taxonomy): Bacteria > Bacillota_I > Bacilli_A > RFN20 > CAG-288 > Enterosoma. The sequence goes on from CACXYG010000146.1 coordinate 570, forward strand.
TCATCGCTACTAGAGAGTGTGTAGGGAAAGCCAAAGTAGAGGTGATGAAAGATAGGATTTTATCAATCAATCCAGATATTGAAGTAAGAACTTATCAGAAGTTCTACCTTCCGGAAAATAGTTCTGAATTTGATTTTTCTTCTTGGGATTATATTGTCGATGCCATTGATACCGTGACTGCTAAACTTGATATCATCTCTAAAGCCCATGAACTTCATATTCCCTTGATTTCAGCTATGGGTTGTGGAAATAGAGTCGATCCTACCAAACTTGTGATTACCGATGTTTATAAAACCAGTGGAGATCCACTAGCGAAAATCATGAGAAATGAGCTCAAGAAGAGAGGCGTTCATAAACTTAAGGTGGTCTATTCTACAGAAGCTCCTATCAAACCAGAATTAAAGGATGGCACATCACCAAAAGAAGGAAAGAGAAATATCCCTGGTTCGACTCCTTTTGTTCCCTCTAGTGCTGGTATCATGATCGCATATCAGGTGTGTATGGATTTGACTGGATTTGATGCTGATAAAAAGATTAAGGAACAACGCCTTCTTAAATCAGCAAAGAAAGAGAAATAGGATTCTGCCCTTAAGGGCAGTTTTCTTTTTCTTAGGAGCATCTTTTTTCATCTGACAGTCGTCTATGGTATAATTGAAAAGTCTAAAAGAGAGGTAATTTATGTTTATTACAAATGATATCCGTTATATCGGTGTCGATGATCACAAGATCGATTTATTTGAAGGTCAGTATGTCGTTCCCCATGGCATGGCCTATAACTCTTATGTCATCATGGATGATAAGATTGCCGTTTTAGATACGGTCGATGCTGAGTTCAAGAAGGAATGGTTGGATAATTTAGAAAAGGCCTTAGAAGGTCGTAAACCTGATTATCTTGTCGTTCATCATATGGAACCAGACCACTCCATGGTCATCGGTGACTTCGTCGCTCGTTATCCTGAAGCTGTTGTCGTTGGTTCTATTGGCGCTTTCAACATGATGAAAAACTTATATGGTGCTGATTTTGCCCCTAACAAGTTGGTGATGAAAGATGGAGATGTTTTAGAATTAGGCAAACATTCTTTGCAGTTCATCGCTGCTCCAAATGTTCATTGGCCAGAGGTTATGTTCTCTTATGATAAGACGGATAAAGTCTTATTCTCCGCTGACGCTTTTGGTAAGTTTGGTGCTCTTGATTATGAAGATGAGGAAGGCTGGGCTTGTGAAGCAAGACGCTATTACTTTGGTATCTGTGGTAAGTTTGGTCAGAATGTTCAGAATGTCTTAAAGAAATGTGCTGCTCTTGATATTGAAAAGATCTGCGCTCTTCATGGTCCAATCCTCAGTGAGAACTTAGGTTATTATCTTGGTTTATATGATACCTGGTCCAAGTATGAACCAGAAGAAAAGGGTGTCACCCTTGCTTATACCTCTGTTTATGGCAATACCAAGAATGCTGTCTTATTCTTAAAGGAAGCCTTGGAAGAAAGAGGCGTTCATGTCGCCTTGTTCGATTTGGCTAGAGATGATATGGCAGAAGCGGTTGAAGATGCCTTCAAGCTTGACCGTATCGTTCTTGCTACTACCACCTATTGTGGTGATATCTTCCCATTCATGAAGAACTTCTTACACTGCTTACAGGAACACAACTATCAGAACAGAAAGGTCGCTTTTATGGAAAATGGTATGTGGATGCCATCGGCTATCAAGGGTATGAAGGCGATTACTGATACCATGAAGAATCTCACCTACTTAGAAAACAATGTCACCTTCAAGGGTGCTTGTAATGATGCTGTCAAAGAACAGATTTTAAAACTTGCTGACGAATTAAAAGCCTTAGATTAAGATGATTGCCGGTGGGGAGACTCACCGGTTTTTAAATATTTTATAAAAATTTTAGCACTCTACGCTTTTAAGTGCTAATATATTATAGTATGGTTTTAAACAGGAGGCGAAATGAATACATTATGAAAGAAGAAAAGACTTTTAAAACCGAATCAAAAGAATTACTGAATCTGATGATCAACTCCATCTACTCCAATAAGGAAATCTACCTTCGTGAATTGATCTCTAATGCTTCGGATGCTATCGACAAGTACAAGTTTTTAGCCTTGCAGTCTGCTGGCAAGTATCCAGTCAAGGATTATGAAATCAGACTTACGGTCGATAAGAAACACAGATGGATCCAGGTTGCTGATAATGGTATCGGTATGGAAAAAGAAGACTTGGAAAAGAACTTGGGCACCATCGCTCGCTCTGGCACCAAGGAATTCTTAGCCAAATATAAAGAGATGAAGGAGAAGAAAGAAGACGTCGATCTCATTGGTCAGTTCGGTGTCGGCTTCTATTCTGCCTTTATGGTCGCATCCAAGATTGAAGTCTATACCCGTTCTTTGACTGGTAAGGCTTATGTCTTCAGTTCTGATGGTGTTGAAACCTACACCATTGAAGATGATGAAAAGCCGTTCTTGGAATCTTCTGGTAGTGCAATTCGTGTCTATCTTAAGAAAGACAGTGATGATGAAAAATATTCTGACTATCTTGAAGAATATAAGATCAAGGAATTAGTCAAGAAGTATTCTGACTTCATCCGTTATCCTATCAAGATGATGACCAGCAAGTCTGTTCCTGATAAGGATAAAGATGGCAAGGATATTGAAGGTAAGTTCCACGATGAGATGGAAGATTCTACTCTCAACTCCATGATTCCTTTATGGAAGAAGCCAAAGAAGGATGTCACGGAAGCTGATTTAAATAGTTTCTATCAGTCTCGTTTCTATGACTTTGAAGATCCTCTTGTCAGCATGAACATCAAGATGGAAGGTACCTTGGAATACTCTGCTTTGATCTACATTCCAAAGCATGTTCCATATAACCTCTATGCTCAGGATTATGAAAAGGGCTTAGCCTTATATGCTAAGGGTATCTTCATTGAAGAGAAGAACAAGGCTCTTGTTCCTGACTATTTGAAGTTTGTCCGTGGTCTTATCGATTCTGAAGACTTACAGTTGAATATCTCTCGTGAGATGTTACAGAAGTCTCCTGTCTTAGAAAAGATTGCTAAGAATATCGAAAAGAAGATTGTCGAAAGATTAAAACAGCTCAAGGATGAAGATAATGAGAAGTATCTTGAATTCTTCAAGAACTATGGTGATTTCCTCAAGTTTGGTATCTATTCTTCCTATGGTATGAAGAAAGAAGAATTACAGGACCTCTTAGTCTTCGATACTCTCAACGAAGAAAAGCCAATCTCCTTAAAACAGTATAAGGAAAAGATGGCTAAGGATCAGAAGAATATCTACTTCGCGACAGGCGACAACGCCGCCGCGATCGACGCGCTGCCCCAAACCGAGCTGCTCCGCTCCAAGGGCTACGAGATCCTCTACTGCACCGAGGATGTGGACGAGTTCACGGTTCAGACTCTGATGACCTATAAGGAGAAGAAGTTCTGCTCTGTCCTCAACGACGACCTCGGCATCGAGAACGACGAGGAGAAAAAGGACGAGAAGGACAGCACCGCGCTGCTCACCTTCGTCAAGGAGACGCTGGGCGACAAGGTCGCCGAGGTCGAGGCTTCCAAGAAGCTCGTTTCCCATCCCGTCTGCCTGACCGCGAAGGGCGGCATCTCCTTTGAGATGGAGAAGTATTTCAACGCCGTCCAGCCCGACAGCGGCATGAAGGCGCAGCGTGTGCTGGAGCTGAACATGAACCACA
>CACXYG010000147.1 GCA_902771745.1 uncultured Erysipelotrichaceae bacterium
CGAAAGTAAAGATGTAGACGGGGAGATCAAAGGAAAGTTTGTCGATGAAAAACCAGTCCTTTCAAGTGATGAGACCATCTTCTTTGAATTGAAAGATAAGCTATTGTCCTATATCAACTATGACGGCAATATCAGCATCACAAACAACATCGATGAGATACATTTTGATAAACACGCGGATATCCTCATCAAGGATAAAACGGAGAGAAGCAAAACCATCATCTCAAAAGAAGGAGAAATCCGTCAGTATCAGGATGATAAGCTTTCCTATCGCTTAGATAAGGATTCTTCCACTTGGTATAAAGTCGATTATGAAGATAACAAGAAGAGCAAGACCTCTTTTGCTCAAAGCAGAGATATCCAGAACAAGTTATTCTTAAATGATTACACCAAGATTGCTCTCTTTAATGATGGTAAAGATTTAAACGACTATCTATCTTACAAGATGGAGATGCAGCGCTATTACTTTGAAGGTGCCGATATCAAGATGAATCAGGTAGATAGCAGATATTCTCTCTTAAAAGGTGAGAATGATAGTGGAACTACCTACTCTTTAACCTACACCTTCAAAAACATCATCAACTATACCAATTCCAAGACATCCTTAAGAGAGAGTAAAACACTTTTGGATGAATCCACCACTCGTTTTGAATTCGATAAAGAGGATAAGTTGACCAAGATTGTCAGCAACTATGAACGCGATTATCAAATCGATTCCTGTATCGAACTGAGTGACGATGTCACTCCAACTACCGGCGATATTAAAATTGAAACAATCACCAATAAAAATGAATATGTCATCTCTTATCTGGATGACTTGGAAGTCTTGCCTCCGGTTGGTGAATACACCACGAAAGAAAACGAGGAAGCCTATACTAGATATATTCCCGTCTATCATGGCGATGATTATCTCTTTGAAGAGGTGTTCACTCTTGATCAGACCTATCCAAAGAACAAAGTTCTCAATAATGGTCTAACCTTGACCTACTATCTTGATAAAGAATTCACCAAGCCATTAGAAGATACGACTTCCTTTGATAGCTTTGATAAGTTATACGCCAAAGCTAATACAGCGAGTAAAGAGGATCACTTTGTCATCAAACAGTATCGTTATAACGATGATAAATTCCTTTTGTTTGATGAGTTATATCGCATTCAACCTCAAAGTGTCAGCCTCGATAGCTTAAAAGAAGAATCCTTAAAATCCTTGATTGCGGAAAGCAAGGCCTATTCTATCAATGGTAAGAAAGACTATCAGGATATGAAGATTGATGATGCGGAAGAATATATTATCAAATACGTCATTGAGAACCCAAGATACTATTTCCGTTATGAAAGCTTCCGTTTCTAAGACGATGAAGCGATGAAATTTGGCTATTGTGACTTTTGTTACAATAGCCATTTTTTGTAAAAACAATACGTCGAATAGAACCTCGTAAATAACAGCAAATATTAATCACTTGTAAAATAATATTTGAAATACAACATATACTATACTTATAATATAAAAAGATAATGAAAGGAATAAGTTTTATGAAGAGAAAATTATTATCGTTATTAGGTATGACTCTTCTTCTTACCGGTTGTGGTGTTAATAGGACTTCTGTTGCTGAAACTTCCAGTCCAGAAACAAGTGCTGAAATAACCACCAGTGTTGAAGAAACTTCTAGTGTAGAAGAATCCAGTGTTGCTTCTTCTAGTGTCTCTAAAGAAGAACAAAACCAGAATCTTTATGCTGCTTTAAGAGCAAAAGTCTTGGCAGTAGAAGGTTATACTGGAAACCGTACCGTGGAAATCGTGGAAGATACCCAAGAAGATTTGGAAACCTTAAAAGAAACCTACCATTGCGTTTATAACAAATACATGAAGAGTGGAAACAACGTCATCCACCTAGAAGGTTATTCTGCTACTGATTTAGTTTCGCAAGCCTATTGTATGAAACCAACAGGCTACAATCATTATTACACGGGTGATTTGACCGATACTATGATCGGTGTTGTCGTTGATGAAACCTATAGTCATGTATCTAGTAACTTCTCTAAAGCGTTTGTACCTGATTATGCAACAATGTTTACCGGTGAAACCTGGAATGATTATTTGACCCTTGTTAAAGTCAGTGCTGAACTCAGTGGCTCTATGGCATCAATGTTATCCGATATGACTACCAAAGTCAGTGTCGGTGATATCACCATTGAAGCAGAGACAAAAGACAAGATTACTACCTATACATTAAAACAAGAATATACGACTGATTTTACCATGACGCAGGGTGAGACGACCGTCACGACATCTCAGAAAATTGAAAGCACAGCAATCTTTGCTTTTGATGCCCAAGACAGAGTGACAAAAGCCATAAGCAGTGGTAAACGTACGAATACCACCACCATGGGTGAAGTCAATGAAAGTGAAGTCAACAACTCTCTTTACACTTATACCTATACTTATCCTGATACCTATGATTGTTTCATCTTCCCAGAAGAAATGGAAAGCATGGATGAACTCGAATATATGACCTACTATACACCATTGATTTATGAAGGAAGTGCGATTGGTAGCGTCACTAGAGAAATTGGCAAACCAGCCGAAAATCTTGAAGTGATTTTCTTTCAGGCTATGGATAATGACGCTTTGGAATATACCCTTTATGAAGATGCGGCTTTAACCACCAAGATTGTCGATGATGGAACCAAGACTTATACCTCTGATAAATCCTTCTATCTGGATATCAAGGTCAAAGAAGATTTCGCTTTGTTGGTTAAGAAATATGTGATTAATGTCACCGATCTTCCAGAAGCTATTGGCCTTCTAGGTTATTCTGCTACTTTACCGACGACATTTGAAGTTGTCGAAAAAGATACGACTGTCAATCCAACAGAAATCTTACCGAGTTATACTGGCTTAACCTTAAAGGATATCGATGGTAAGACTGCTAACTCCTTCACGGCTGCTGGTTCTACAAAATACGTTTTCAATTATCAGACTGATGTGCCATTGGCGCAAGCTCTCATACTTATCATGACGAATTTGATGAGATAATCGATCATTCAAGATGTGAGTTATGAGTAGGGCATTTGCCCTACTCATTTTATTACGAAATTTTTTCGTAAATATGAATTGATAAATTGTCTTAAAAATGTTCCAATAATGGTATCTTAAATAAAATAATATGAAAAAATATCAATTAGGAATTGTTTGCCTGTTACCAGTGCTGTTAACCAGTTGTAAGAGTCTGTCTGAATATATGAATCACATTCAGGTAGAAGCTTTTTCTTATTTAAAAAGAGCCATCAACAAAACGGATTCGAAACAAGGAAATCATCAGATCGATATTTTATATCCCTATGGCGAAGAAGAAATCATGCAAGGTAAGAATCCTTATTGGCGATACGTTTATGATGATCAAGGACAAGCGGTTTTACAACAGGGAAAGACTCTTGATTCTTTAAGTACAACGATTTCCATCATTAAAGATGAAGAAGACTATATATACAATGATTATTCTACGAATTTAACCTTTGTTGATGCTAGTTACTATCAAGAAGCATTACTGTTTTTAAATAAACCAAACTATAAATATTTCACCAAGTTGTCAAGCCTTTCCGACTTTGAGAAGTTTGCTTCTACTCAAGTGAATTTAGACTTGGCAAGATATGAATATCAATGTGCAACACTCTCCTTCCCGTTAAAGACACAAAATGGGAAAACCAGTGTGAATCAAATGTCATTTAATATGAGGGAAAGTGATGAACAGACAGAAATATCTATCAACTATACTACCACTTTAAAAGTTGAGACCGTCAAATCCGACTACACCAGTTTGATAGAAAGAAACAACAGCTATTCTTATAACTATATCTTTGATCATAACGATATCTTACAAACACTTGAATATCATTATGTCTTTGATTATCATGAAAGCAAGAAAGAAAGTAATACTGTTATCACCTCTAATCAGGAAGATAAGACTTATTTTTATACCTTCTCTTATCCAAAAAGTGTGGATTGCTTTACTCTTGATGATATAGATAAGACAAAAGTAGAAAAACCGAGTTGGTACAATCCTGTTCTGATCCATGATTGTGAATTCTTCTATGTATCCAATAACCTTTCTTCAGGTATAGATTTAAGTGATATCCAAGACCCATATGTCGGATCTGCTGCGGCTGGAACTGCGGGAGCGAGAAGCCAACCGGATTAACCGCATGGTGAAAACCGCCGGGTTCCGTGTGATGAAGACGCTGGATGACTTCATCTGGAACAATGCCATTG
>CACXYG010000148.1 GCA_902771745.1 uncultured Erysipelotrichaceae bacterium
AGAGTAATTCTGGTTATAGTATCCTTTACTATGTAATCTGTGATCTAAATGTCCATCTATCGAAAGTGTATTTAGTTTACCCGAATCTGAAATTTCTTCAAGAAAGATTGAACCCATTATATCATTACAATAGTAAAGAAATCTGAGCGTAAAATCCACAGGCTGGACATCGGTCCACTTGTTATTCTTACGGTCATACAAAGATAAATCAATGGTGATGATATAATCAAGTCCTTGTTCTTTTATCTTCCCCTGTTTTACAAGATCCGTCAAATGCGTCTCGACCTGTTCTTGTGTCATGTCCCATTGGAACCCAAGAACTAAGGTGTCTGATTGGCCGGGTATGCGGGGACCGTAACCTTTCTCAATTTGTCTATCATATAATTTGCCTTCCTTTTCATAAGCTCTTATAGCCTTGTTGCTTCTATTACATCCGGATGAAAGAAAGAGATAGATAAGGACAAATGCGGCGTACTAGGCGTAAGAAAATAAACTTCTCATGGTATGTGCTTAATTAAAAGTTATTTAGAAGGTCCTCTTTTTGTTTTTCTCTTGCAGAATTAGCTTCCGCCTCCTTCGTTCTCTCCTTAATATAATCGTCAATATAATCTAATTGTTTCCTATAGAGAAGAGAAAGGTTATGATATACAAAGTTAATCACGGCTAACTTTAGTCCTGAAAGGAGCATAATTTATGAGTAAAGTCGCTGTTGTCTATTGGTCTGGTACGGGTAATACCCAGGCGATGGCTTAAAAAGTCGCTGAGGGTGTCACCTCTGCTGGTGGTGAAGCTGTTCTTTTGACCGCTGGTGAATTCTCTGCTGCAGATGTCGCATCTTACGATACTTTTGCCTTCGGTTGTCCATCCATGGGTAATGAAGTTTTAGAAGAAGGTGAGTTCCAACCGATGTGGGATGATGTCAAAGGTTCTCTCTCTGGTAAGAAAGTCGGCTTATTTGGTTCCTGGGGTTGGGGCGGAGGCGTCTGGATGACCTCTTGGGTTGAAGAAGCTTCTTCTCTTGGTATCAATCTGGTCAATGACGGGGTTACCTGTTGTGGTCCTGCCGATGATGAGACTGAGGCTAATTTATTAGAACTTGGTAAAGCGTTAGCGGCTTAGTCGGAATTACATAATTAGGAGGTTAGAGTGATTTCTACCCTCTTTTTTATTCGAATACCTTGTTTGTATTTTCCTCCTACCTAGTTTATACTAGGTGCAAGGAAAGGCACTTCATGTTGTTTGAACAAACGTATGAATGCCTTTATATTGCGAATACTATGAAAATTGTTATTGTAGAAGATGAGATGACACAGCAGAAGCTGTTATCCTCTTATATCAGTAAAGCGCTAGACGAGAAGAAAATTCCTTTTGATTTGCAGGTTTACTCGGATGCAGAAACCTTTTTGAAAAACTATGAAGAAGGAACGTCTATTGTTTTCATGGATATTGAACTTCCTGGAATCAACGGCATGGTAGCCAGTAAAAGACTACGCGCCATGGATAACGAGACTGTCTTGATCTTTGTTACCAATATGGCTCAGTTTGCCATTCAGGGTTATGAAGTGGACGCCACCGACTTCATCGTCAAACCGATCAACTACTACTCTTTTAGCATGAAGTTGGATAAGGCTTTAAGAATCTTAGGTAAGAGAAATCCTACCAAGACGATTCTTCTTCCTTCTCATGGAGAAGAAAAGGCGGTGGCGACTAAGGATATCTTATATGTCGAAGTCGTCAATCATGATCTCTTCTATCATACTGTGGATGCGGAATATAAAGTCCACGCATCCATGAAGAAAGCTGTTGAGGATTTAAAAGATTTGCCATTCTCAAGATGTCATATCGGATATCTGGTCAATCTGGCCCATGTCAAAGAGGCCAACAAGAGTGAAGTGATTTTATCTAACGGCACCTCTTTAAGTATGCCTCGTACGAGAAGAAAAGAATTCTTAGCTGATTTGGCTAGTTATCTCAGCGGAGGAAAGAACTAGATATGTTTTTTGGTACCATCAATTACATCAACTGCATCTTAGTCTTTGAATCTTATCTGGCTTCGTTTTTACTTTGCTCTATTTATGAGAGAAAGAAGGGATTTATCTGGAAAGGCATCTTATTGAGTATTGTTGCTTTATCCATCGGTTACTTCTTCCCATTATGGTCTATAGAGGGTGACTTATTACCGAATATTCTATATTGGATATTCATGTATTCCTTCTTATTGGTATTACCATTACCAGCCATTCTTCTTTGTTATCATGTCGATGTCCGTTCTGCTCTATCAATCACCTTTGCCGCCTATATGGTTCATCATACTGCCAATATCTTAGAGAGCAACGTCATGGATATGATTGTTCTTTATGGTGGAGTTGAAAACGGTAGTATCCTCTATGTCATCTGGAACTGTATCACCTACTTCATCACGCTTGGCTTTGTCTATGGTATCTTCTTCTATATCTTCTTCAAGCAGAAGAAGGATCCAGTTCAGGCTTCTTTCCACTCTTTACAGATCATCTTGTTCTCTTTTGGTGTTGTTCTGACAACCATTGTCGTTTCTATTTTGGTTCGTTTCTATGTCATGTTTGGTTCCACGTATCAGTTATATATGATCTCCATGTGGCAGAACTTATTAACTTGTGTCATCCTGTCTCTTCTGTTCTATACCATTCTTCGTCACAACCATATGGAAAGCGAATTGGAAGTGGAAACAAGATTGCTAGAAGAGAAGAAGAAGCAGTATGAGTTATCCAAAGAGAATATCGAATCTCTGAATATCAAACTGCATGACTTGAAATACCGTATGCAGATGCTTGCGGATAATAATGAACAGGTCAATAAGGATGCCTTAAAGGATATCACTAAGGGTATTGGTATTTATGATTCGTTAGCCAAGACGGGTAATACTCCTTTGGATGTAGTCTTGACAGAGTATGCTTTGCGTTGTGAAAACAATCATATCTCCTTTACTTCTGTTGCCGATGGTAAGTCTTTGGAATTCATGACCCAATATGATATCTACTCCCTTTTTGGTAATGCGATTACTAATGCGATTGAAGCGGTCATGAAATTAGATAATCCTGATAAAAGACAGATTTCATTGGTCATCAAGAAGAAGAGCAATGTTCTTCTCATCGTCTTGGAGAACTACTTTGATGCTAAGCCGATTAAGAAGGATAGTGAACTACATGTCATCTCTTCAAAAGCGGATAAGTTAAGCCACGGTTATGGAACCAAAAGCATGTACATGATTGTCGATCGTTATGGTGGAACTATCCAGTCGGATATTCACGATGACATCTATACTTTGACAATCGCTTTCTATATGAAAAAGTAGAAGCCCAAACGCTTTACAAGCGTAAAACCACGCTCGTAGAATGTCGAAGGCGCTGCTGAAAAGGGTGTCTTTGCCTACATCAAACACTTCGCTTTAAACGATCAGGAAACCTGGAGAACTGCTGGCTTATGCACTTGGGCCAATGAACAGGCTATCCGTGAAATCTATCTCAAACCATTCGAAATTGTCGTCAAGAACGCCAAGACTACCATCAAGTACATCGCTGACTCCGAAGGTAATACCACTACCAAGGAAATGAATGCTGCTACTGCTGTCATGTCTTCCTTCAACAGAATCGGTACGACTTGGGCCGGTGGTTCTACTGCTCTTATGACTAACGTCTTAAGAGAAGAATGGGGCTTCAGAGGTGTTGCTATCTCCGACTTCAACTTATACGCTTATATGTCTTGTGATCAGGGTATGAGAGCTGGTACTGATATGCAGTTAACTTGGACTACCTGGTGTGCCAATCCATTAACTGATACCACCTCCGCTACTGCTAGAATTGCTATCCGTAAAGCCTTACACAACATGCTTTACACGATTGCCAACTCTAACGCTATGCAGGGCGTTGCTCCTGGTACCATCATCACCTACACCATGTCTCCATGGAGAATCTGGTTTATCATTCTCGACGTCGTTTTAGGCTTATTCGTCGTCGGTGGTACTGTCTGGGTCGTTATCCGTGTTAGAAAGAATAAAGAACAGAACTAGTTCTTCAAATCTTTAAATAGACTATTCTTTTTATCCCTAAGAGAGGTCAGGTCAATCCTGACCTCTTTTCTAAATAAAAATCCTGAATTGCAAGTCGAAGTGATAATTGTTTAGACATACATCCATGTTCTTGGTATTCCCTGCTTCTCCAAGGCCTTGGAGAAGCACGCCTCGGCTGATTCATAGCCGAGAAGTCTGCGTCTCTTGGCATTGATC
>CACXYG010000149.1 GCA_902771745.1 uncultured Erysipelotrichaceae bacterium
TTCGCAGAGATACTTCTTGGCTTCTTCATTTAAACCACCCGTCTTATCAGTCTTGAGATATTCGGAAAGTGGTTTTAAACCAGCCTTGATGGCCTTAGAAGCTCTGGTGACCTTCTTTGGCTTATAAGGACGATATAAGTCTTCCACTTCCGCCATCGTCATGGCATCCGTGATCTTAGCACGCAGTTCATCATCCTGAATGTTTTGATCATCTAAGGATTTGAAGACCGTCTTCTTACGATCCTCAAGGTTGCGATAGGCGACCAATTTCTCTTCTAAATCACGTAAGTTCTCATCGGTAAGTCCACCGGTAGCTTCTTTACGATAACGAGCGATAAAAGGAACAGTAGCACCATCATCTAACATGCTGACAGCAGCATCGACATTGGCACGGTTTAATTTCAGTTCGTTTGCAATTACTTGATTGATATCCATATTTTTCTCCTATTGTTCACTGTTTTGTATTTCATAGACGAGAGATAAATCATCGGCTTTGAATAACACTTTTAGTTTTTCAATCTTCACACTGGAAGTAAAGCTGATCTTCAATCCGGAATACTTCTGGGCAGAGCTATCTTGCCTAGCGACATCACTGACTAAGGTGTAATCCTTGTCATAGCCAAAGAAGAAACTAGCCTTGTTATCCGGTGTGACGATCACTTTGACGTGGTGATAATCTTCTTTTGGTTGATCGATCTTGTAGGTGACAAGATACACCCCGTCTTTATATATATTGCCCAAAGAGGAGGAAAAGTGTTCGTCAACGGATGAAAAATTTTCTTCCGTACATGAAAAAAGCCACTGTTTATCCTGTTCCAAACTTGAGGATATGGAAGGGTTACAGGCAGTAAGCAGCGCTAAAACTGGTAATACAAAGAGCGATTTATTCATATACATAGGATTATATCATAAACTTTGTTTAAAGTGTCTAGGTAATATGATGTCTTAAGTTCAAATTGTTTAAACTGTAAAAATAACTAAATTGATAATATAAATGGTCAAAGGGATTACTTGAAATTAATTCAATCCTAGAAATGTTTCATTTAAGCGACGAGGTTTTGTAGGATAACAAATTTTTTTCTGCCTAGACTCTTCATTGATTTATAAACATTTTGATAATTCAAATAAGCCATTGCATCATCAATAATTAAAAAATGCCGACTTTTCATCGACATTTTATAACGTTTTTATTTCAAGAAATTATAAGTATCATCCATGACGAGTTCTTTATGTTCGCGTTTGGCTTTCTCGATACTAGCTTCCTCAATACCTTCTTCTTTGATCTTCAGGTCAATCTCTTTTCCTTTTTCATCATAGTCATCTAAGAAAGAGTATTCCTTTCCTTCACTCTTATAGCCTAAGACCATATCCAGATTGACGTTAGAAGCTGCCTGGAAGATATTCTTTTCCACAACTGGCGAATATTCTTTGACTAGTCTTGCAATCAAGGCCTTGGTCTTGGCTCTTTGAGAATCACCTTCTTTATTTTCACTCTTATCGATATTCTCCGTGAATCGACAGGCGCACTGGATGAAGGTGAGATGGTTATATTTCTGGAAGGAGACGATATCCTGTTCACGGATGAGATACATCGGACGGATGACTTCCATATTTCCATAATGATCCGAATGTAGTTTTGGTAACATCGTCTGGAAGCTACCCGCATTGAGCATGTTCATCAAGGTGGTGTCGATGACATCATCGTAGTGATGGCCAAGGGCAATCTTGTTACATCCAAGATCCTTGGCGATACGATAGAGAGCCCCTCTTCTCATCTTGGCACATAAATAACAGGGCTTACGATCGGTAGAATTGGCAATTTCAAAGATATCGGTAGAGACGATGGTCGCAGGAATCTGAAGCAATTCTAGATTGTGTTTGATCACTTCAAAGTTGAGATCGTTATAGCCGGGATTCATCACCAGATAGGAAACTTTGAAGGGAATTTCAGAGTACCTTTGCAGGTGTTTGAATAACAAGGCAAGAAGCATGGAATCTTTACCACCAGAAATACAGACGCAGATGTGGTCATCTCTTTTGATGAGATCATAGATGATCAAAGCCTTGGTAAATTTACGCCACAGGCGGTGCTTATAGGTGGTGATCAAAGAACGTTCAATCTTTTCACTGGGAGTGAGTTCTTTTTTCTGTTTCTTGGTATCTTCTTTATCTTGCATAGTCACTAGTTATCCTTGCCGAGGTATTTTATCATAACTGAGTTATGTTGTTATTATTTTTGTCTCAGAAAAGAATGTAATCGCTTTTATGAAACGCTGTTTTTATCGCTTTTAGCCTAGTTGAAAGCCTTTTTGACGAATTTAGAAACAATTTTGAAGCAAAACACTTGTAATTTGTTAAAGTTAGTCGTATAAAACTCTAGGCTTGAAAACACTATCGTGCTATGATAGCCATTTGTGAGGTGCATTATGAAAAAAACAATTACTGTGGATGATTTAAACGCCTTTGAAGCAGACTTTAATTCCAATCCTGCCTATAAGATCGCGGAAAGAACGGTCACCAAGAACGGCATCAATGCTTCCAGTGTCAACGAAGAGTTGACCAGACAGCTGAAGAATACCTTCTCGGTTGATGTCGAGGCTGGTAATGTATGTAACCAAAGAAGAAGTGGTCGCTGTTGGATGTTTGCTGGTCTTAACGTCATTCGTACCATTTTATTAAAGAAACTCAACGTCAAGAACATCGAATTATCCCAAGCCTACTTACAGTTCTATGATAGACTTGAAAAATCCAATTTCTATTTGGAAAGAGCAATTGAACTGGCGGAAGAAGATGTCAATTCCAGACTCAATGTCTTTATGTTAGATAACGGCAATCAGGATGGTGGTCACTTCGTCATGTTCACGAACCTGGTCAAGAAGTATGGTGTTCTTCCGATTGAAGAAATGCCAGATCTAGCAGTCAGCATGGACACTGGTGAACTCAACTCGGTCTTATCTCACTATCTTGCCCAAGCGGTTATGGATTTAAGAGATGCGGTGGCAAAGAAGGCCAAGAAGAAAGTTCTCATGAACTTAAAGGAACAGTATTTGAATGAGGTTTATCGTATCTTGACGATTTCTCTTGGTGTTCCACCAAAGGAATTCGCCTATGAATATACCGATAAAGACAATAAGCATGTCGCCTTAAAGAAGATGACACCAGTAGAATTCTATCAGGAATATATCGGTGCCGACTTAGATGACTATATCGCTTTATGTGATGCACCAATTGCTGGTATGAAACCATATACCAAGTACACCTGCAAGTATGTCGGCAATGTTGAGGGTGGTGATCCAGTCATCTTCTTCAACGTTCCTGTGGAAGAGATGAAGAAAGCGGCCATCCGCTCTTTACAGGGTGGCGATGTCATCTGGTTTGCTGCCGATGTCTCTTCTCAGTCCTTGAGAAAAGATGGTTATCTTGCCGATGGTGTCTTACAGCGTTCTACACTCTTTAATGTCGCGTACCGTATGAACAAGGCTGAACGTATGACCTATCGCGCCAGCTTCTGTAATCATGCGATGACCTTAACGGGTGTCAACCTCGATGAGAATGACAAACCAAACAGATGGAAAGTTGAAAACTCCTGGGGTAAGGAAAACGGTCATGATGGTTTCTATGTCATGTCGGATAAATGGTTTGATGAATACCTCAATCAGGTCTTCATCAACAAGAAGTATGTCTCTAAGGAAGTCTTAGAGGCTTATGAAAAAGCCAAGGTCAAGGAAGAACTTCCTTTTGATACTATGTGGGCTAGTATGAAGTAAAAGAAAGGACAACTACTATGAAAGAAAATATCGATTTCAATGAATTATCTTCCTTTAAGGAAGAATACTCCGCTTGTAAGAAGCATAAAATCTTACGTCACGCTTTAACTGTGACTCCATTAAACCAGGTCGTCACCTCGTTTGATGAATCTCAGAAGGGTGATTTCACCTTCTCGGTGGATATCAAGACTCTTCCTGTTTCTAACCAGAAGCATTCTGGCCGTTGTTGGATCTTCTCTGCTTCCACGGTCTTAAGAGAAATCATCAACAAGAAGTTGAAAGTCAAAGATCAGTTTGAAATCTCTCAAAACTATCTCTCCTACTTCGATAAGTTAGAAAAATACAATTACTACCTCCAGAACGTCATCGATTATTGCCTTAAGGGTGAAAAGCACGATGACAGAAAGATGCACTTCTTATTAAGCTGGGGTGTTGGTGATGGCGGCCAGTGGGATATGTATGTT
>CACXYG010000150.1 GCA_902771745.1 uncultured Erysipelotrichaceae bacterium
CTGATAGATCCTTATCCACCCAGATGAAGGCCACTGGCGAGGTTATGTCTTTGGGTAGAACCATTGAAGAATCCATGCTCAAGGCTGTCCGTTCTTTGGAGATCAAAGCCTGTCATTTAGAATTGGCTAAATTCAAGGATTTATCCATTGAAGAGTTATTTGAAGTCATCAAGAAGCATTCGGATGAAAGACCATTTGCCATCTGTGAAGCCTTCCGTAAAGGTGTCACCATCGATGACATCTACTTCCTTACCATGATCGACCGTTTCTTCCTGGAAAAGTGGAACAACATCGTCAAGATGGAAAACACCCTAAAGGCGAATCCATTCTCTGATGAGTTATTCCGTGAAGCCAAACGCATGGGCTTTTCTGATGAATACTTAGGTAAGATCTACAACAAGTCCAAGTTAGAAATCTACCAGTATAGAAAGGAACACGGTATCTATCCTGTCTATAAGATGATCGATACCTGTGCGAGTGAATTTAAATCTTATATTCCATACTTCTATTCTACCTACGAACATGAAAATGAATCCATCCGTTCTGATAGAAAGAAGATCATCGTCTTAGGTTCTGGTCCAATCCGTATCGGTCAGGGTGTCGAATTTGACTATTCCACCACGCACTGTATCTGGACGTTACAGAAGGAAGGCTATGAAGCCATCGTCATCAACAACAACCCAGAAACCGTCTCTACCGATTACACCTTATCCGATAAGCTGTATTTTGAACCATTGACCATTGAAGATGTCATGAATGTCATCGATTTTGAAAAACCAGAAGGTGTCATCGTCGCTTTGGGCGGACAAACGCCAATCAACCTTGCAAACGACTTAACCAAACTCGGCGTCAAGATCATCGGTTCTTCTGTCGAAGCCATCGATGTCGCCGAAGATAGAGACCAGTTTGAAGCCGCCATGGCCAAGATTGATATTCCACTTCCTGCCGGTTTTGCCGTCATGAATGTCCAAGACGGTATCGATGCTGCTAACAAGGTCGGATATCCGGTTTTAGTGAGACCATCTTTCGTCTTAGGTGGCAGAATGATGAAGATCATCTCTGATGAAGAATCGCTTCGTTCTTTCATCAAGCAGGTTATCGAATTTGATAACGAACATCCAGTCTTGATCGATAAGTATATCTATGGTATCGAATGTGAAGTCGACGCCATCTGTGATGGTGAGGAAGTCTTTATCCCTGGTATCATGCAGTTGATTGAAAGAACTGGTGTTCACTCTGGTGACTCCATGTCCGTCTATCCTCCATACTCCTTATCCAAGAAGGTTAAGGATACGATTGTCGAATACACCAAGAAGATCGGTCTTGCCATTCACATGATCGGTTTGTTCAACATTCAGTTCATCGTCAACAAGGATAGTGATGAAGTCTCGATCATCGAAGTCAATCCACGTTCTAGTAGAACTGTTCCTTTCTTAGCAAAATCCACCGGTAACCCGATTGTCGATATCGCCTCTAGCGTCATGTTAGGTAAGAAGTTAAAAGATCTCGGTTATGTCGGTGTTGCCAAGGAAAAGAAGAGATGGTATGTCAAGACTCCTACCTTCTCCTTTACCAAGATCTTAGGTATGGATGTCGTCCTCTCTCCCGAGATGAAGTCTACCGGTGAAGCCATCGGTTATGATAAGTCTTTAAATAGAGCCATGTATAAGTCTTTACGTGCCTCTGGTCAGAAGTTAGTCAACTACGGCACTGTCTTTACCACCATCTCTGATGCCGATAAGGATGCCGCTCTTCCATTGATCAGAAGATTCTATAAGTTAGGTTTCAATATCGAAGCCACTTCTGGTACGGCCAAGTTCTTAAAAGAAAATGGTATCAAGACCAGAGTCAGAAGAAAGATCTCCGAAGGCAGCGAAGAAATCTTAGAATCGATTCATAAAGGTTATGTCTCTTATGTCATCAATACCATCTCTGAATCCAACAGCGATGATAGCAAAAAACATGATGGTGTCAAGATTAGACGTTGTGCCATCGATAATGATGTCCCGGTCTTCACCTGTCTTGATACGGTCGATGCGGTTTTAGACGTTTTAGAAGAAATCACCATGTCGGTTTCTACCATCGATGCGGAGTAAGCTATGAAAGAAGTAGTACTTACAGTCTTAGAAAATAAGAGAGTTGGCTTAGATACTTATCTTTTGCGCTGTCAAGGCGATACGAGTGAAGTGAGTGCCCCTGGTCAATTTTCGGAATTGAAACTCGAACATTATTATTTACGTCGTCCTCTGTCCAATCACGATGTCAAGAAAGGAGAAATCTCCTTCTTATACAAAGTGCTTGGACAGGGCACTCTTGCTCTTACCAAGTATGAAAAAGGTAGCCTCATTCCTACTTTGATGGGTCTAGGCAATGGCTTTGATACTTCAAAGGCTGAAAAACCTCTGCTCATCGGTGGTGGTATCGGTATTGCTCCTTTATATCATCTTGCCAAAGAATTCCTTAAACAAGGAAAGAAACCAATCATCCTTCTTGGATTTAAAACCAAAGAAGAAGTCATCTACGAAGAAGAATTCAAAGCCTTTGGTGAAGTTTACATCACCACGGATGACGGCTCTTATGGAAGAAAAGGTAATCCTGTTTCCTTCTTAAAAGAGAATCAGTTAAATTACGATTATTATTACGCTTGTGGCCCACAAGTCATGCTAAAGTTCCTCTCTCAGTCTTTCCGTAATGGGGAAGTCTCCCTAGAGGCGAGAATGGGATGTGGCTTTGGTGCTTGTATGGGTTGTTCCATTGAAACTAAGAATGGACCAAAGCGCGTTTGTAAAGAAGGCCCGGTCTTTGAAGCAAGTGAGGTGAACCTATGAAAGATTTAAAAATTAATTTCCTAGGGAAAGAATTCAAGAATCCCATCATCCCTGCTTCTGGCTGCTTTGGCTTCGGTTATGAGTTTGCCAAATATTACGATATCAATATCTTAGGTTCTATCTCCACCAAAGGTACCACCCTGGAACCAAGATACGGAAATCCTCTTCCAAGAATTGCTGAATGTCCCAATGGTTTATTAAACTCTATCGGTCTACAAAACCCTGGTGTAGATAAAGTCATCTTTGAAGAACTAGTAAAACTGGATGAAGTCTATCATGATCAGATCATCGCCAACGTCGGTGGACATTCCTTTGCTGATTATGTCGAGACGGTCAAGAAGTTCAATGAAGTAGATAAAGTCTTCGCCATTGAACTGAATATCTCTTGTCCGAACGTCAAAGAAGGTGGTATGGCCTTTGGTGTTGATCCAGTTGTAGCTTCCTCTTTGGTCAAAGAGGTCAAGAAAGTTTGCACCAAGAAACCTCTTATTGTTAAGCTTTCTCCGAATGTCACCGATATTGTCGCGATGGCAAAGGCGGTCGAAGAAGCCGGTGCAGATGCCATATCTTTGATCAATACACTTGTCGGTATGAGAATTGACTTAAAGACTGGTAAACCGATATTAGCAGTTAAGACTGGTGGTTATTCTGGCCCTAGCATCTTCCCAGTTGCCTTAAGAATGGTTTATCAGGTCTCCCATAACGTCAACATTCCTGTCATCGGTATTGGCGGTATCACTTCTGCTAGAGATGTTCTGGAGATGATGTATGCCGGTGCAAGTCTTGTGCAGGTCGGCGCTCAGAATCTTGTCGATCCTTATTGCTGTAAGAAGATTATTGAAGAATTACCTTCCGTCATGGAAGAATATCACATTGAACGTTTAAGTGACATCATAAGGAGGTGTGTATGAACAGAGACGTAATCATTGCCTGTGATTTTAAAAGCAGAGAAGAATTGATGACTTTCCTTGCCCCATTCAAGGGTTTGAATCCTTATATCAAAATCGGTATGGAAATGTTCTATAAAGAAGGTCCAGAACTTGTCCGTGAATTGAAAAAAGATGGATTCAAGATCTTCTTGGATTTAAAACTTTGTGACATTCCAAACACCGTCAAAGCTGCGATGGCAAAACTTTCTCCTTTAGGTTGTGAAATCATCAACCTTCATGCCTTTGGTGGTATTGAGATGATGAAAGCGGCCAGAGAAGGCTTAGATACGACCGAAGAAGGTAAGAAGAGTAAACTCATCGCGGTTACCATTCTCACCTCTATCAATGATGAAACCTTGAAGAATGAACTTCTGATCGACCATCCAGTCAACGAAGTGGTCAAACAATATGCCAGTAATGCCAAGAAGGCTGGT
>CACXYG010000151.1:0-7794 GCA_902771745.1 uncultured Erysipelotrichaceae bacterium
AATGGTGCTCATGATGCTTTAAACAACGTCTTAGCTTCTCAGGGCAAGAACACCACCAATGGTATGGATTATAACGGTGATGCCAGCAAAGTCTATTCTTATGAATATAACTATGCCGCTGGTGATGTTGATGATGTCACCTTTGCTGTAATCAAGACCAACACCAAGGTTTCTAACCATCTTGAATATGCTGACTTCAATTACTACAAGAAGGGTGGCGTTACCGAATTATCCAGATACGATTGGGATGGCACTTATCCAGTTTCCTATACCAACTTAGAAGCTCCAGCTTCTTTACTCACTCATCTCAATGGTAAATATTATGAAGTTTCTACCACGGATGATTGTTCTGACATCATCTGGGGTTCCACTGCTACCAAGTACACCATCTCTAACATGAAGTTGGCCGATTATGATGATCCAAGATGGAATGACTTGCTCAACCAGATGACAATGGAAGAAGCTATGGGCGTTATCGCTTGTGGTGGTAACCAGTTCAGAAGTATCGATTCTATCGGTTTCGTCAAGGGTTCCTATTCCGAAAACTCCGGTAATGGTGTCGCCTTACAGATCAAGAACTCCACCGTTACTGCTCCATGGGCTGTCCCAACCGATGACAACAATGCTGAATATGAATTTGAAGTCTTCGCTTGCGGTCCAATGGTCGCTAGCTCCTTCGATCCAAATTTACAATATGAACTTGGTGAAATCGTTGGCTTACAGGCTGCGATTGTTGGTCTTCCAATCCTTTGGGGTCCAGGCTTGAACACACATCGTACTGCCTACAACGGTAGAAACGGTGACTACTATACCGAAGATGCCGTCTTATGCGGTACGACCGGTATGGAATTCTCCATGGGTGCCTTGAAGTATGGTTTGATCGCTGCTCCTAAGCATTTCGCTTTCAACGATCAGGAAACCAACCGTAATGGTCTTGCTCCATTTATGACTTAACAGAGAGCCAGAGAAATTGAACTCCGCGCTTTCCAGATTGCTGTTGAAGCTACCAAGTATGACACCGAAGATCATGACGCCAGTATGTTAGGTCTCATGACTTCCTTCTCTAAGATTGGTGGTGTTGAATGTACTTCTAGCCGTGGTTTACTTACGGATATCTGCCGTAATGAATGGGGCTTCAGAGGTTATGCTGTCTCCGATATTCGTGATGACTTCGATATCTATTCTTGTGTCGCCAATGCTGGTTTATCCGGTTATGATGTCCGTATCGGTTATTCTGATGCTGGCTTTGATAACTATCAGTCTGTCGTTGATGGTGTCAAACCAAGTGCGGAACTCTACGCTCATGACCGCAACATTCAGTTGCAGTTGAAGATGGCTGCCAAGAACGTCTTATACGCCTTTGCTCAGTCCAACATGATGAACGCTGTCAATGAATCTTCTCACGCCGAATGGAATATGACCTGGTGGAGAGGTGTCTACTTTGCCATCGACATCGTCGCCGGTGTTGCTTTAGCGGCTTGTCTTGTTCTCTACATCCTTGCTGCTCGTACTCAGGAGGGTGAATAATTATGAGCTTCCTTAAGAAATTAAGTATTGCCAATATCTTTTATTGTGTGGCTGCACTCTTTGGTCTTCTCGGTATGATTTTTACGCTTATCACCAATGGTGTTCAGGCTAATGATCTTGGCTCTCAGGCTGGTTTAGGAATTACCATCTCTATTCTTGCTTTCTTAGTTGGTGTCTGTGGCTTCTTATCCAGCATCAAGTTTACCAAAGCTTTCTGGATGCCAGTTGTCTTACTTGTTGCGATTGCCGGTTTTGGCTTTATGTTTGGCTTTATCCTTTTAAATAGAGTTGAATTGATCTCTTCTTTGTTCTCTTGGGATAGCACCAACAGTTTAGGCTGGACTGCCTTTGGAACTTCCGTCGTCGCTATCGTCTTCTACGCTTTGGCTTCTATTCTTATCACTGTCGGTATGTTCTTACGTCAGGATAAGAAAGACGCTGTTGAAGCCTAATCTGCTACTAGCATAAATTGAAAACATGCCTTGTGGGAATCCCCGCAAGGCATGTATTTTGTTACGTAAGTTTTTCTTTATATTAGTCGATATAGTCGCTCATTAAGGTTTCGACTTCAGCAAGCGTTTGTAAGGCGCCGGAGTGAACCTTGGTGATCAAACCATAAGAATCGATGACGACGGTGGTTGGATAACCGGAAATAGAGAAGGAACCGATCAAGTTGGTGTTTGGTAAACTGGCCAAATCGAAGGTTAAGTTGTTGCTTGCTTTAAAAGCGGCAACGGCGTTGACATCATCCCTATCAGAAACGGCATAGATACCGATGTTGTCATGGGCTTGATAGAAGGATTCAAAGGCAGGCATTTCACGGACGCACCAGCCACACCAGGTACCCCAGAAGTTGAGCATGACTGCATCTTTACCATCTAAGATATCGGATAATGGTGTGCTTTCGCTCTTGACGGTAGTCGTGCCATCGACTGTTTCATTCCAGGCACGGTTGGCATAGAAGTCACACATGATATCGCCAGTGGTGTATTTGGTAGCGGTGGTGTAATCATCAGCTGATCTAAGTTCACTAGCGGCGATGAAGGTCTGTTCTGCTTCCGCCTTATCAAAGGTAAGAGCTGTTTCCCAGGTATAACCAGCAGGAAGATCACTGACGGTGATGGTGTAGTCAGCAGTAGGCGTCTCCTTGAAGGTGACGCTACCTCTGATACCAGTAGTCTTGGTTTCTTCAAAATCTTCACCAGTCAAAGTGACTTTGAGACCTTTTAAGGCTTTGTTGGCCTTGTTTAAGAAGATGAGTTTGTAATCAGTAAAGTCTGGTAAATTCTCCTGGACACTAGAGGCTTCAGCAACCGTCGAAGTAGCAGTAGAAGTTTCAGTAGCAGTAGAAGTTTCAGCAACGGTAGAAGTTTCCGTAACAGTAGAAGCGTCAGATGCTGGTGTAGCAGTAGAAGTGACGTTGTTACCACAACCGACAAGTAATAATGTAGATAATCCGATTAAGCTTTTGAGTAATCTTTTGGTCATAAGTTTAACCCCCTTAGATATTTGTTCGTTCCATTTTCATATGGGTAAATCTTAATATATGGTCAATTTCTTGTAAAAACTTTTTAAAAGATGATTTTTTTGAATTTTTGACATTTTGAAACTATCTTTTTTGTTGAAATAAACTTAGATGGTTTTATTTTTATCTTAAGAATGCTCTTTTTGCATTGTTTTAGGGTGGTTTTTCTTTAGGAAGAGAATAAAGCAAACAAGAGAAAAACATAACTGTGATTTCTTTTTGATGGAAGATGATACAAAAACATGAAAATTGAAAACGCTATCATATAAAAAGTTTATCTGGCATAAAACAGGACTGTTTTCCACTCTTTAAATCTTATTTCAAGGAAGAGGTGTGTTTTGCACATGGTTATCTACTCTATATGCTTTTTTCTTCTGCTTTCTTGTAAATAGGTGTAATTTTCCGTCCTCGAGAAATATTTGAAAGTTATCTTTATATCTTATAAAATGTGCGTGTTAAAACATCACTGGATATGGAAATGGAACGAGAAAAGAAAGTATTACCTTTACCATTGATATTTAAGATAGCCACGACAATTTTATGTGTTGTCGCTGGTTTTCTTTTAATTTGGGCTTTGGGTGATATCTACTTCGCTGGAAAAGAACAAAACGCGGTGGATTAATCATCACGGCTCTTAGTTTCTTTGTTCTTTCTTTGATCGCTTCATTGGTTCTTCATTTTGTCTTCAAGGACAAAGAGAAGAAGAGAACAAAAATAGAGATTTTTGATCAGTATGATTTCCTGAAATCCAAAAAGGATCTTTCCTTATTAGAAAATGAAGAACTCGCTTTATATAAACAGAACGAACGCTATCTTTTGATTGTGAATATCATTTGTATAGTTTTATCTCTTGGTTTATTGGTGTTCCCGGTTGCTTATGTGGTCAATCCAAATAACTTTGACGCCCATGGAGACTTATTAGAACAAGCCATATCTCTAGGTATTCATGTCTTACCATTTTTATTTGGTATCTATGTTGTGCTTGTCGTCTCTTATCTAATCAAAGAGTATTTTATGAAGAAGTCGATGGAAGTCTTAAAGCATCTGAAGATGAAAAAGAAGGATGAAGAAGTTTCTCAGGATGACTCCAAAGAAAAGTTAATTATCAATATCATTCGTGGTGTCATTGCTCTTACGGCAATCACCTTCATTATTGTTGGTGCGATCAATGGTGAAGTTGGTGAAGTCTTAAACAAAGCCATCAACATCTGCACGGAGTGTATAGGTCTAGGATAGTATGCAAAAGATCATTTCTAATACGTGGTCCTGGATCAAGAACCACATCCCTAATCGCAGACATATTGTGCAGGCTTTTGCTGCTCTTCTTTACAATGCGAATTTAAAAGGCTATATCACTGGCAATATCTATAAAGGTGCTTCAAAAGCTATCTGTGTTCCAGGCATGAACTGTTATTCTTGTCCAGGTGCAATTGGTGCTTGCCCACTTGGCTCTCTTCAAAATGCCTTAGCTGGTGCTGGTCATTCGACCGCCTTTTATGTCATCGGCATTTTATTGATGTACGGTTTGATTTTTGGCAGAACGATTTGTGGTTGGTTATGTCCCTTTGGTTTATTACAGGACATGTTATATAAGATCAAGACGTTTAAGATCACCAAGTCGAAATTCACCCGTGGTCTTAGTTATCTGAAGTACTTCTTACTTCTAACCTTAGTTATCATTCTACCTGTGGTATACGGAATTCAGAACTTGGCGGTTCCTGCGTTTTGTAAGTACATCTGTCCAGCTGGCACCTTTGGTGGCGCTTATGGCTTATTGTTAAACCCTAACAATGAAAGTTTATTAGAGATGTTAGGTGCTCTGTTTACCTGGAAATCTCTCATCATGTTCTTCTTTATGGTGATGTCCATCTTGATGTTTAGACCATTTTGTCGTTTTGTCTGTCCGTTAGGTGCTATTTATTCTTTCTTCAACAAGTTAAATCTTGTCGGTATCACCGTGGATAAGAAGAAGTGTACCAAGTGTGGTATCTGTGTGAAAGAATGTAACATGGATGTCAAAGAAGTTGGTGATCATGAATGTATCCAGTGTGGTAAATGTATCCCTGGATGTCCAGTCAAAGCCATTCATTTCAGAGGTCCGCTTGCCTACTTATATCCTGGTTATAGCAAAGAGACTCTAGAGAATAGAGAAGTCAGAGCCAAAACTCTTTCTAACGAAGGAGGAAGCAAGAATGACTAATGCTAAGATCAACAAATTAACCTGGACGATTCTTTATTCCGTCATGGGTGTAACTTTAATTGGTTCGCTAGTCTATTTCAACTTCATCGCCAAGGATAAAACGGCTGCTGAAGTCACTGTTAATACCATCAACGGTAAGTCGACTGCCAGTTTCAACTATACTTCCTTCCATCATGAAGCGATGAACTTCTCTTCTTCAGCTCAGGATGAAAAAGGCCGTTCTTCCTTCCTTGTCTTTTTAGAAGATGCGGATGATGAACTGATCAAAAATCTTGATGAGACCAAAAAAGGAAATGAAAACTGTGATATCTTTGTTCTTTTCCCTTATCAGGCGATGAGTTCGTTGATGCAGAAGGTCAATGTCGACTACGCTAACTATGATCTGCAGTTTGGTTATGATGATAATGAAAATTCTGCAATTCGAAACTTTATTGGTGAAAATGAAGTTCAGTATCCGTATTGTGCCTATATTGATGGGGATAGCAATATCATCATTATCAGTAAAGATGTTTCTAAATCCATGTGTTTGGTTAAGAAGGACGCTTTACTTGCCCAACAGAAATCTGCGGAGATAAAAAATCCTGTCTATCTTGACCATTATCTACCTGAAGAAAGCTTCTATCGTTATCTATCTCATGATGAATTCAACATCCGAGACAGCCTAGGTAAAGTCACCTTCATCAATTTCTGGGGAACCTGGTGTGGTCCTTGTATCAAAGAGATTCCTTATTTCAACAAACTGAAAGAGAATTATGATGTCAATATCATCACCATTCACTCTTCTGAATCGGAAACAGAAAGTGATAAAGATACGACCGATGCTTTTAAAGAAGATGTTGAAGGTTTTATCAACACTCATGTAGATGATCTTGATCAAACGACATTATGGAAAGAATATGACTTTGATTATCTACAGGATAAAAACGGTATCTATTCTTTCTATACCAGACTTGGTGGAACCAGCGTCTATCCGATGACCTTTGTTCTTGATGAATGTAATATCATCAGAAAAATTCATTCTGGCAGTGTCACTTATGATGATTTGGTTGCTGATTATAATGCTTTTCAAAATTAAGAAAAAAGAGTATAGTCTTTTCATTACTCTTGGAGGAAAATAAATCATGAAAAAATATCTTTTAATAACATCTCTTCTCACCATGCTCTCCCTTGCTTCTTGTGGTGGTAATACTTCTAGTGTTGCCCCATCTAGCAAAGATACTGAAAGCAGTGTTATTGCTTCTGTTGTAGAAGAATCTAGTGAAGATGAAGAAAGTTCTGAAGAGGAAAGCAGTTCTTCTTTGATCAACTATGCTGTCACAGTCAAGAAACCAGATGCGACTCCAGCTTTGAATACCAAGGTTGTCTGGTGTACTGCTACGAACTGCTTCCGCCCTGTCGCAGTGGATGAGACTGGTAAGGCTACCTTTGCTTCTAGTGAAGAAACCTTATATGTCCACTTAAGCAATCTTCCTGAAAATTTCGCTTTTAATCCTAATGCCTATGTAGAAACCAAGGACGCTCCAGAAACCACCATCACGTTATCTGAAGTAGAAGCCTTAAATGATAACACCATTTCAAAAACCGGTGTCTATTCTATCAGTGTGGAAGATGCCACAACTGCGATCAATCTTACCTTAGGTTTAGCTGATGGTACTTATAATGTGGAATCCTGGGTGGATTACACTGCCGCTTCTGTTTCCTTAGATTTAGATCCAAAAGCGACTTTTGGTAATGCAATCGATGACAACTCCGGTTCAGGCAATAACTTCTCTTTAGACGCTGAAGTTAAGACTGGTCAGGACAATGTCCTTTCAATCTCTGCTAACCAGAAAGCCACCTTCTTCATCGCTGTTACTGCTAAATAAAATATGCCTCCTTGGTTTAACCAAGGAGGCATTTTAGATACAGACTTATTGATTGATCGAACCGACTTTCTTGAATTCACGGATACCGAGATTGTTGATGATCCAATCCTTGCAGGTTTCAAAGTCAGAGTCATAATACATGGCACCGACCAATCTTTCCACGAAGGCGATATCTTTAGCCTTAGGGAATTCCTTGTTGCCTCTCTTGACTTCATCACCGAAGATATCCTGATTGTAGACAAAGCGATAGAGATTATGATCCTTGGCATATTTCTCATAAGGCTTTTTAGCAGCATATTCGGCTTTGGCCTCATCGATTTCTCTGTTACCAGTGTAACCACGGGTGAAGAGATAATGAGCGTTGACTAATTCTAAGACAGAACGACCAACACTACGGATACCAGATTCAAAGAAGACATGATCTGGAGATGGGGAGAGCTTGAAGACAAATTTCAAATGGTTCTTCTTCTTACACGGATAACTGACTTCAGCGGCTAGTTCTTCGACTTTTTCATTGAGTTTACGGATGTCCATAAAGAATTCCTCCATTATAGCTTTTGCAAGCGCTTACTTAGTATATTATACAAGATTTTATCTTACATTGTAGGGTTTTTATGCATACATCGATACTTTTTTGACTGAAAGGATAAAAATGCACTTCGCGCAAGCAAAGTGCA
>CACXYG010000151.1:7812-9961 GCA_902771745.1 uncultured Erysipelotrichaceae bacterium
TGAATTCATAAGTATCGCTGGATTTAGAGAAGGATAATTTATAAGTCTTGGCAGAATAGGAACCACTCTTGCTGGTCTTGGTTAAGGAAGAACTTGCGCGGGTCTTTTGCAGTTATAAACCACTAAATCATGATATCTGCACCAGTCATATACCTATGGTATATGGCTGTTTTTATTTCTTGTCAAATTTTTAGCCGAAAATGTGGTGTAAATGTGTATAAAACACTTGATTTTATAGTGATTTTGTGGTATAATTGTAGGCAAAATAGGAGGTTTCCACATGTTTTTGCTCAAGAGAAAGGTAAAGAATGAAACATATCTGTATTTTGCTCAGCAGGTCAGACAGGGCAAATCCACCAGGCCTCAGATCATGAGGAGCCTCGGTCCTCTGTCCAGGCTCCAGCAGGAGGACCCCAAGATTCTCGAGCATCTTCAGGAACAGATTGACAAGATCAACAATGGAGATTCCAAGTTCATGATTGAGCTCTCCACCACGAAGAACAGAAGTGACTCAGGCTATCCAGTAGGTCATCTTCTCATCAACAGTGTGATTGATTCACTGAATCTTCTCGCCCCCATCAGAAAGGGACTGAGGAAATCAAAGAAGGAATATGATTCCTCCATCATAGCCAGGGACCTGATCTCTGAGCGCATCATCAATTCCAGAAGCAAGTTTGCCTCCTATCATTCCATCTCATCCAACAGGCTCAGAAACTGCAGCTACTCCATTCATGATGTGTATCGCGCCTTGTCTGATATTGGTTCATCATTGGATTCGATTGTCACGGAACATGCAAGACTAACCAACAGAAGCCGAGAGATCAGCGTCGTCAATTACGATCTCACAAACTTCTATTTCGAGATTGAGGAACCAGATGAGTCAGGAATAAGACAATATGGCATCTCAAAGGAGCATCGCCCCAATCCCATTGTCCAGATGGGCCTGTTCATCAATCAGGATGGCTTTCCCATCGCGCTGAATGTCAATGCTGGAAACACAGGTGAGCAGTCCACACCACTTCCTACACAGCGTCTAATGGCAAAGGCAGGCATACTGTCGTATGTCTATTGCGCGGACTCAGGAATCAACTCCATAGAGATAAAAGCCTTCAACAACATCATGGGCAGACGTTATGTGGTGGCCCAGTCCATCAAGAAGATGGAAAAGAAAAAACAGGAATGGGCTCTTGAAGAAAAAGGATGGAAGGATCTGAAAGGCAATAAGAACCTATCCCTTGATGACTGCCCCAAGGACGGTTTCCTCTATAAGGAGGACAAGTTCAGGTTGGAATACAAGAACCGCGGCTCGAAAGAGAATCATGTCATCGCGGAAAGAACGATTATCATCTATTCCAGAGACTCCAAGCTTTGGCAGGACAGCATCATGGACAGTCAGATCGAAAGAGCGATGAAGAAGATTCAGGATGGCCTGAGAGCCAATCCGAATTCCCCCGATCGTCTCGTGTCGATAGACAAAGTGACCAAGGCTGATGAGGTTGCTGATAAGGAAATCAGACAGCTCAACACGGAAAGGATTGAGGAAGAAAACAGATATCATGGTTTCTATGCCATATCCACAAACATCCTTGAAACTGAGATGGAGGCAATTGATGTGATTGCCATCAACTCAGGAAGATGGAAGATTGAACGCTTCTTCAGAACGATGAAGACCACACTGGATACAAGGCCCATCTACCTTCAG
The DNA here is from genome assembly GCA_902771745.1 of uncultured Erysipelotrichaceae bacterium. Taxonomy (GTDB): domain Bacteria; phylum Bacillota_I; class Bacilli_A; order RFN20; family CAG-288; genus Enterosoma. The sequence continues at coordinate 9,515 of CACXYG010000151.1, forward strand.
AACGATGACAGCATCAAGGCTCATCTTCTCTTGTGTACCTTATCCGTCTATGTTCTTACTGAGATTGCCGCTCAGCTTAAGAAGGTCAACATCCATGCCACTCCAGATGAGATACAGGAAGCCCTGAAAGGAATGTATGCAACAGATCGTGTGATCGGGTATGAATTAGGACATCTTCAATGTGATAAGAAGATTGATGAGATCAGAAGAGCAGTCGAGAAGATCTATCATCTGGAAGCACTGGAAAAGGAGGCCATAAAAAAGAGCGAACTAAAAGAAATCCAAAAAAATCTCGGCTAAAAAAGTTTTCACCACAAATCGCATAATAAAAAGACTCGAAACAGTTGGAAAAATTCCATGATATTTCGAGTTTTTTTAAAAAATTAATTAAATTATCACGATTTTCAGCACTTTTTAGAAAAACCAACTGCAAAAGACGGGATTATA
>CACXYG010000152.1 GCA_902771745.1 uncultured Erysipelotrichaceae bacterium
ATGATGAAACTGGGAATTCAGGTGGATCAGATCGATGTTCAACATTCTTCCGTCACCAAAGGAGAATCCTTATATGATACGGTGAGAACCTTAGAATATATCGGTTTTGATGGTGTGGTTATCCGCCATAGCCAAAACGAATACTATAAAGAATTAGAAGGCATTGAAATGCCCATCTTCAACGCTGGTGATGGCTCTGGCTCTCATCCAACCCAATCTCTTCTTGACCTGATGACCATCAAGGAAGAATACCATGACTTCCAGGGTTTGAAGTGCTGTATCGTCGGTGATATTGTGCACTCTCGTGTGGCTCACACCAACGCCGAAATCATGAAGCGTCTTGGTATGGAAGTCTATATCGCTGGACCAGCATCCTACTTAGATGATACGGCGCCAGTCATCGATTTAGATGAGGCCATTAAGACTTGTGATGTCATCATGCTGCTGAGAGTCCAGTTTGAAAGAAACGCACATTTGGATATGACTAAAGAAGAATACCATCAGAGATTTGGTCTTTATCAAGAAAGAGTCGAGAAGATGAAAAAGACTGCCATCATCATGCATCCCGCTCCGGTCAACAGAGGTATTGAGATCGCCGATGATATCGTCGAATGCTCGAGAAGCAGAATCTTCCCTCAGATGACCAATGGCGTCTATGTCAGAATGAGTGTCATCTCTCGCGTGTTGGAGGGTAAATTACAATGATCTTATTAAAAAATGGTCGCATCAATCTCAACAACAAGCTGGTTAAGAAAGATATTCTTATCGAAGGCGATACGATTGTAAAAATCGCCGATGAAATCAAAGGCGATGGCATTGATGTAAAAGGTGGATATATCTGCCCTGGTTTAACAGATATCCATGTTCATTTCCGCGCTCCTGGTTTCGAAAAGAAAGAAACCATCAAAACGGGTTCTATGGCATCCGCCAAAGGTGGCTTTACCACCGTTTTGGCTATGCCGAATTTAAATCCCGTACCTGATTGCTTAGAAAACTTAGCCATTGAAGAAGAACTCATTAAAAAAGAAGCCGTCATTGAAGTTCTTCCCTATGCCAGTGTCACCGTTGGTGAAAAATCCACCAAGGTCTCTGATATCGACAATCTCAAAGATCATACGAGATTCTATTCTGATGACGGGGTTGGCTTTTCTGACTATGAGGTCCTTGATGAAGCCTTAGAGAAGATCAAGAAGTATGACTTATTTGTCGCCAGCCATGCCGAAGATAAGATTCTTCGTTATGCTCCAGCCGGCGAATATGAAGCTGTCAGAAGAGAAATTGCCCACGCCAAGAAAATCGGCGTCCACTATCACTTATGTCATATGTCGACCAAAGAATCTTTCGATGCCATCAGAGAAGCTCAGAAAGAAGGTCTTGATATCACCTGTGAAGTCACACCTCATCATCTCTTCTTAAACGAAAATGATATCAAGAACCCCAACTTCAAGATGAACCCACCACTTAGAAGTAAAGAATATCAGCAAGAGACATTAAAAGCTCTGCTTGATGGAACTGCCTGTTGTATCGCTACCGACCATGCACCTCACACCGAAGAGGAAAAGTCTCAAGCATACGACAAATGCCCCAATGGCATCATCGGTATTGAAACCAGTGCTCCGCTTGTCTACACCAAGCTTGTCAAGACGGGTATTGCTACTCTTGATCAGTTTGAAGACTGGATGAGCAACAATCCTAGAAGACTGATTCGACTTCCACTGAACAGCATCAAAGAAGGCAATAAAGCCAATCTTTGTGTCCTTGACATTGATCATGAACATATCTACAGCAAAGAAGAGATTCTATCCAAGGGTAAGAACTCTCCTTTTATCGGGGAAAGTTTGTATGGCTTTAACATGCTGACCATCTACTTAGGAAACATCGTCTATCAAAAATAAAGGAACAACATCATGAAACGTAAACTTATATTGGAAAACGGTCGTGTCTTCCATGGCGAAGGCTTTGGTTCTAGCGATAAGAGAATCGCTGAAATCGTCTTCAACACTTCCATGGTCGGCTACCAGGAAATCTTATCTGACCCATCCTATTGTGATCAGATTGTCGTCATGACTTATCCACTGATCGGCAACTATGGTCTTGCCGATGAGGATTATGAATCTAAGTCGGTCTTCATGACTGGCTTTGTCGTTCATGAATATAATGACTTACCAAGTAACTTCCGTTACACCAAGACCTTAGGGGAAGTCATGGAAGAATATCATGCCGCCGGCATCTCAGGTGTCGATACCAGAGAATTGGTCCGTATCATCCGTGATTATGGCTCCATGAAGGCCATGATTGTCGATGAAGAGGAAGATGAAGAAGCCTGCTTAGAAGAATTGAAGAACTACAGCTATCCTCATGATCAGGTCTCCAAAGTATCTTCTAAGAAGATCTGGTATTCCAGAACACCAGATCCCAAATACACCGTGGTTGCCATCGATTGCGGTTGTAAGTTGAATATCATCCGTAAATTAAACCAATTCAAATGTAACGTGGTTGTCGTTCCTTATAACACCAGCGTGGAAGATATCCTGAAATATAAACCCGATGGACTTTTCCTTTCTAACGGCCCAGGTGACCCAGAAGATGTCACCCCCGTCATCAATACCGTGAGAACCTTGAAAGGGAAACTTCCAATCCTTGGTATCTGTCTAGGCCATCAGATCATCTCATTAGCTTATGGTGCGAAGACCTACAAGATGAAGTTTGGTCATCGTGGTGCCAATCATCCGGTCAAAGACTTATCGACCAACAAGATTGAAATCACCTCTCAGAACCACTCCTTTGCCGTGGATAGAAATACTCTTGCCGGTACGGGATTAGTGTTAACTCATGTCAACATCATCGATAATGAACCAGAAGGTGTCTACGACAATGAAAACAAAGTCATCGGTGTTCAATATCATCCAGAAAGTGCTGCTGGTCCTGAAGATTCCACCTATATCTTCTCTCGTTTTATCGAGAATATGAGATTGACCAAGGAGGGTAAATAAAGATGCCAAAACGTAGTGATATCAAAAGAGTTATGATCATCGGCTCTGGCCCGATCATGATCGGTCAGGGTGCGGAATTCGATTACGCCGGTACCCAGGCTTGCTTGGCCTTAAAAGAAGAAGGTTATGAAACCATCCTGGTCAACTCCAACCCAGCGACCATCATGACCGATACCAAGATTGCGGATAAAGTCTATATGGAACCTCTCGATCTTGAGAACATCGCCAAGATCATCCGTATTGAAAGACCCGATGGCATCATCTGTTCCATCGGTGGTCAGACCGGTTTGAACTTAGGTATGAAGCTTGCCAAGAACGGTATCTTGGAAGAATGTCACACCCAGCTTTTAGGCACCACCTATGAAGCCATTGCCAAAGCCGAAGATAGAGAATTATTCAAAGAATTATGTCAGCAGATCAACGAACCGATCTTGGAATCCTATTCCGCCAAATCAGTCGATGAAGTCTTACAAGCCGCTCATAAGATCGGTTATCCTGTCATTGTCAGACCAGCCTTTACCCTAGGTGGTACTGGTGGCGGTTTTGCCGATAATGATGAAGAACTGATTCCTCTTGCCACCAATGGTTTGAAGTTATCCCCTGTCACCGAGGTCTTGGTTGAAAAATCCATCCGCGGTTATAAGGAGATCGAATACGAAGTCTTAAGAGATAAGAACGATACCGCCATCGTCGTCTGTAATATGGAAAACGTCGACCCGGTTGGTATTCATACTGGTGACTCCGTCGTCGTCGCCCCATCTCAGACCTTGACCAACAAGGAATACCAGATGCTTCGTAACTCCGCTTTAAAGATCATCAGAGCTTTGGGTATTGAGGGTGGATGTAACGTTCAGTTTTCCTTAGATCCTTATTCTTTCCAGTATTATGTCATTGAAGTCAACCCCAGAGTCTCCCGCTCTTCCGCCCTTGCCAGTAAAGCCTCTGGTTATCCAATTGCCAGAGTCTCTGCCAAAATCGCGGTCGGTATGACGCTTGATGAGATTGATATTGCAAATACGAAGGCTAGTTTTGAGCCGACCTTAGACTATGTCGTCACCAAGATTCCTCGCTTCCCATTTGATAAATTCGCCGATGCTGATAG
>CACXYG010000153.1 GCA_902771745.1 uncultured Erysipelotrichaceae bacterium
GATCTTCATACTGGTCTGCTTCACTTTCCATGGCTTCCAAAACATAGACTTTCTCCTGGAAGACATAACCGGTGATGAGACGCACACCCGAGGGGCTGAATTCAAGCGAAGTTATTAAGTTATTCATATTGCCTCACTTTCTAATTGATGATATAAACGACATGTTCTTTGTCGTTATAGGTCGCATGGAAACAATACGTTTCAATGCTGGTATTATCATCCTGATAAGTAAATACTTCCTTGGTACCCGTGGATTTGACATGGGTATCATGATACATCTGTTCTAAGGCTTGTTCGAAGAAGTTGTCCTTCGATGTGAAGTATTTATCAAACAGTTCGGAACGTAAGTGATCGAGCTGATAATACTCGCCTTTGTAAGATAAGATGGCGGTGGCGACATTATCCCAGTTGACATCACCATAATCGTTGATAAACTGGATGCCATCGATGTAATTGAGAGAATTTAACGGTACACCTTTAAATCGCTTGGCGGCACTGATGGCGTTTTCTGTACTAGCCTCTACCCCGGTTGGGAAGTGGATGGTAGGAAGTTTACCATTCATCTCGTTATCATAAGAGACTTTCAAGCGGTTCTTACTCGTATCGCTTAATGGGAGACGATTGACGGAAGCGTAGATTTCTTCAGAAAGTTTACCAGAGGAGAAGTAGACTTCCTGATTACATTTGGCAACCGGATAATCTTCTTGAATCTCACCAGTGCTGGTAAAGCCATTGGTGGCAAACTCACAATCCAAAATCAAACCTTGGGCATTTTCCATCACCAAGGCTTGAGACTTATCGACATCAAAAAGTAAATTCGGATGATAGCCATCCAAATTTGCCATTGTTACAATTTCTTCTGGTTGGAAGTTGACATAACCGCTAAGCGAGACATGACTGGCCTGGAAGACAGGAAGAGAGAAGAGCAAAGCGATAAAAGTGACAACCAAGAGGATAACAACAAAACTTAAGACGTTTTTGATCGTCTTTTTCAAGCTGTGCGCAGACATTTCACTTGCCATCGCAGCAAAGGTATTTGTGGTATCGTCAATGTGGTTGTTTTCTTGGTTCATGTCAAAATATCCCCAATATAATTATTTTAAAATAATTATATCTTTTTATAAAGGATATTTATCGAGTTCATCACAATTTTATGCGATTTAGCCGTCCGAAGAGGGCGTAGTTCTTCGATAAGAAGCAACCGGTGTTGGTACACTCTATCAAATCCCGGTATTTCTGGGACACATAAGCGTAAGTATTCTTCATCGTCTTATGGAAAACAACGAAGAAAAAGTCCTTCATGGTCGTGTCTTGTTTGACGGATTGAATAGACAAGATGTAAAGACGCACCTTGGGTACATAACCAAGCGCCTCGTAGATATAAAGACTATTATCTTCGAGCCACTGGTTGGGATCAGAAACTTGAGCAAGAATATCGCGTAATCGTTGTTCGTGCCAAGAACGGTAATAATCGGTCGACATAAAGCAGTCCTCCTGAGTGGTAGTGCTTACATGCTAAAACGTTCTTTTCACTTTGTCAAATTAATACACTTGTTCAATAAGTCTGTAAAACATTCGAGTTTGTGTGGCATATTGCAACATAAGTCACATATCAAAAAAAAGATATGTGGCATGATGCCTCATATCTCTATAAAATTTTGTTGCCAATCAATTTGATTTTTTTTGTATTTTTGTAAATTTCTAACGACAAAGAACCATAAATGTCAAAAGTTTCTTGGCTGGAATTGACGATCTCATCGATGTGATCAAACAGGATGACTTGTCCTTGTCTATCCGGTGTGGTAGCAAAGATTGCCTTATGGGATGGGGAGAGAACAAGCTTTTCTTTTTCTACCGTCACTTTGAAAGTTGGCGCTGGGAACCCTTCTCCAAAAGGCATGAAAGATTCATAGACGTGATAGTTGGCTTCGTTGATGTCTTCCAGAGTGATATTGATGGATTTTTCTTCACTCTTTTTCATCTCCAGAGCCTGTTTGGAGCATTCAGAGATGAACATCGTGCAGATCAGATAATAATCTTTTTCACGGATGGTCAAGCCTGCCGCTCTTTCATGTCCTCCACCAGCGACAAGTAGATTTTGATACTTCTTTAAAAACTCATCGACACGATATCCTTCTGGTGCACGAAGAGAACCAACTAAATTCTCAGGATTGATATCATCTTTAGAGAATATTGCAACCGGCACACCTTTTTCACGCATGACCTTGTTAGCAAATAAACCAGAGAGACCAGCAAACTCCTCTGTTCTAAGACAGATACCATGTTCGCTTGATAAGGTGTACTTGGAATTAAAGGAGACGTTCTTGACGATTTCTTTGCGTTCAAGATTGCAGCTGACGACCAAAGAACCATACTTCTTGATCTTTTCATCATCATTTCTTTCCAATAGCAATCGACAGGCGTTATTGGTGCTAGCAGAGTCTTTCATGATGCGACCTACCGAGTTGAACGACGGGATCAACATGAAGTTGATATCATCGTAGGTGATAGTGCCATTTCCAAGAATATAAGAAAGATTGCTATAATGATGTTTGTTGATGAATTGAAGCATCATCTTGGCTAATTCTAAATTATTACCAACAAGTGGCATAACATCAGAGAAGACCGCGATACCAGCAAGAGTAGCCAGATAAGAATCAAATCTTCTCAACAGGAAAGAAGCGACAAAGAAGCATAAGGAAGCGGCCGAACAGTTATAATCCAAGAAGTGAGAATAGGTCTGATGGAAACAACAGTCAAAAGGAGGTAAAGTCGCTGGTACATCATGATGGTCGATGACCATGACATCCATACCGAGTTTTTTAGCCTCGCTGATGGCTTCTATAGCAGCGATACCATTATCGACCGTGATGATCAGATGATAGCCTTTCAAGGCAAACTGACGAACTCTTTCCACATTTAATCCATAGCCTTCCACATAACGAGAAGGGATGAAGAATCCAGGGTTTAATCCTAGCTCATCTAAAGCTAGTTTCATAATGGCAGTAGCGGTAAGACCATCAACATCATAATCGCCATAGATGACGGTTTTTTCTTTTTGATCTATGGCTTGTTTCAAACGGGACGTGACCTTGATAAAATCATCTGACTCGAAAGGTGTTTTCAAGTGATTAAAAGACCCTGGCGCACTTCTGGCACCAAGGTCTTTAGTATTTAGATGATAGAATTCAAGTAATTGTGATAAGAAAGACATTTTTAATCGTTATTAATGAAATCATTCATACCTGGAATGATGGTTTCATGTGGACCGTCATCCACATAGAGAATGCCATCAGGACCAGCGACTCTCTTAATTTCGGCTTTCTTATTCATCTTCTTAGCGTTTCTCTTTTCACGCTTGGCTTCACTCCACTTGTGGAATCTCTCAAAGGAGATGTGAGTGGCTAAGAAGTGATAGAACGGAACAGCGAAGAAGTAGATTAAGGCAATATCTAACAACAAGAAGAGAACAGAGGCGATCGATAAACCGATCAAGCCGACGTTGACGAAGGCTAAACCGATGGAATAGACAAGTAAGATGGATAAGACAGGGATGATGAGGGTTAAGGCTTTGACCGCGCTGGAATTGGCGATTTCAGCTCTTTCCTCGTCGGTGGCTGTCTTACGTAAACCTCTTTCCTTCAAGGTTTCTCTGTTTCTGCCTAAGACAGGAACTAAGAACATGTTGAGGGCTAATACCGCAATGACAACCGCGAAGACGGTGTAGGAAGAATATGGAATTCTGGTGATTGCAAGTAAAGCGAGATATAAGCCAGTAGCCACAGTACCAGTAGCAAGGCTGGTAAGGGAGATGTTCAAACCGAAGCGGATGAACATGTAAACGAAGGTGAAAGCGGAGATAAGGAAGCTGACTAAGATGAGGTAGTTAGAAGTATGAGCGACATTCGTAGCAGCAACTTCATAAGAACCAATCTTGAGTTCATCTCTGTCAAAGTGAGAATCACCACCTGGAGCAATCGCTTCATTGTTGACCTCGACAACGTCGTTGATGATGGCATCGGTCATGGTTTCAATGACGCTCATGCCGTCGGCGTTTTTGACTTC
>CACXYG010000154.1 GCA_902771745.1 uncultured Erysipelotrichaceae bacterium
AAGAAGAATTAAAGAAGTACTTAGAGGGTTCTGGTTGGAAGCCATACTTCGTTGAAGGTGATGATCCAATGACTATGCACGCTCTTATGGCTAAAACCATGGATAAGTGTATTGAAGAGATCAAGCGTATCCAGAAGCACGCTAGAGAAAATAACGATTCCTCTAGACCAGCCTGGCCGATGATCGTCCTTCGCACTCCTAAGGGCTGGACTGGTCCAAAGGTTGTCGATGGCAAGCAGATTGAAGGTTCTTTCCGTGCTCACCAGGTTCCGATCTCCATGGAAAAGGAAGAGCACTTGAAATTATTAGAAGACTGGTTACGTTCCTATAAGCCAGAAGAATTATTCAATGATGATGGTTCTTTCAAGGATGAATTTAAGGTTTTAGCTCCTGTTGGCAATGCCAGAATCGGCGCTAACCCACATGCCAATGGTGGTAAGTTACTTCGTGACCTGGTCATGCCTGATTTCAGAAAGTACGCCTTTGACATCAAGGAACATGGTTCTCGTGATGGTCAGGATATGATCGAACTTGGTAAGTTCATCCGCGATGTCATCAAAGAAAACCCAAACAACTTCCGTGTCTTTGGTCCTGATGAGACCATGTCCAACAGACTTAATCACGTCTTTGAAGCCTCCAATAGACAATGGGACAACAAGACACTTGATAGCGATGAATTCCTTGCTCCAGAAGGAAGAATCATCGACTCCTTCTTATCCGAACATGCCGATGAAGGCTGGTTGGAAGGTTACCTCTTAACCGGTCGTCATGGTTTCTTTGCTTCTTATGAAGCCTTTGCCAGAATCGTCGACTCCATGGTTGCCCAGCACGCCAAGTGGCTCAAGGTCTGCAACCAGTTGACCTGGAGAGAAGAAATTGCCTCTTTAAACCTCATCTTAGCCTCCACTGTCTGGCAGCAGGACCACAATGGTTTCACCCACCAGGATCCTGGTTTCATGGATCACCTTGCCAATAAGAAAGCCGACGTTGTCCGTCTTTATCTCCCACCGGATGCCAACTGCTTACTCAGCTGTATGGATCACTGCTTGAAGACCAAGAACTATGTCAACGTCATCGTCGCTTCCAAGCATCCACGTCCACAGTGGTTGAGCATGGAAGAAGCCGTCAAGCACTGCACTCAGGGTATCGGTATCTGGGAATGGGCCAGTAACGACCAGGGTCAGGAACCTGACTTAGTCATGGCTTGCGCTGGTGAAACTCCAACCTTGGAAACCTTAGCTGCTGTCTCTATTCTCAACAAGGAAATGCCAGAACTCAAGATCAGAGTCATCAACGTTGTTGACTTGTTCAAATTACAGCCAAGCACACTTCACCCACACGGTTTGACTGATGAACAGTATGATCTCTTGTTTACCAAGGACAAACCGATCATCTTCAACTTCCATGGCTATCCAACCTTGATTCATGAACTTCTCTACCATAGACATAACCGCAACCTCAAGGTTGAAGGTTATCGTGAAGAAGGTACCATCACTACTCCATTTGATATGAGAGTCCAGAATGATATCGACCGTTATCACCTTGTTCAGGATGCTATTCTGAGACTTCCTCAACTTGGTTCTAAAGGCGCCTTCTTATATCAGAAGATGGCCGATAAACTTGTCGAACACAAACAGTACATCCACGAAGTCGGTTTAGATTTACCAGAAATCGCGGATTGGAAATGGGAAGATAACAGAAAGTAAATCACTAATAGGCGTCCTTCAATGGGACGCCTATTAATTTTTTGCTTTCTCTTATTTCATTTCAATTAAAATATACGTATCATAGTAATATTAAGGATATGTATTCCCTTCTTTGGCAATTACATAATAAAAGGTTCTGAACATGAACAATAACCATAATAACCCTGGATTGAAACGATTGACAAAAGAAAATGTTTTTCATTTTCTGAAGAATCATTGGGTCAACCTTGTTTTCATCTTGCTTGCCGTTTTGCTGATCATTCTTTCCTTTACGTTTGTATCGCACGAATTTTTCTCTCGTCTTTCTTATGAGTTTTCGCAACCATATACTGCTGACCATTCCTTATACATGGCCGTAGGCAAAGGCATGTCGGAGGGAAAGATTCCATATATCGACATGTATGAGAATAAGCCACCGATGATCTTCATTGTCTGCTATTTGTCTTATATCATGACTGGAGACTATTATCTGGTTTCGCTGCTTTCTGCTTTTTCCATGATAGGAATCGTCATTCTTCCTATTTTGTTCTTAGTCATCAAATGCCGAAGAGAAAAAGCCTCTTTATCCGTCATGCTGATGATGCTTTCATCGCTATTTGGTGTCATCGTTCTTCTTTCCTGTTATGGAGAAAAGCGCTCCGGAGAAGGACAGGTGGAATTACAAGGCGCATTCTTTAATCTGTTATCTTTGTTCTTCGCCTTCCTCATCAAAGAGGAAAAGAGAAGCTTTTCCAATCCATTTCTTTATCTCAGTGGTCTTTTCTTAGGCGTTTCCTTCTTCTATAAGGAACCTTTTGGTCTTCTTGGCGCCTTCTTCTTATTGTTCATGGTCAAGGATTTTAAAGACTTAATCTATCGTTTCTTACTGATCGGTGGTATTGCCTTATTCTTTTGCTTGGTCATTCTTCTTTCCACCAGATCATTTGTCCCCTACTTCACCATTTATCTTAAGAACATGTTTGGCTCCCACGTCTCCATTTATGGTTCACCATTAGAAAGAGTCTTCCATATAAGCAAAATCAGTGAAGACCTTTACAAATTCTCTCGTCATTTAGGTCTCTTCCTACACATCATATTCGCTTTAGATATCCTTTTCATCTTTTATCGCTTCATCCAAAAAGAAAGAAACCTGAAAGGGTTGCTTTATTGCATCAAGGATGAATTCTTAGTGCTTTTCACCTTGATTCTATCCGTTTTCATGGTCGGTCTTGGCGGACAATACTATAATCATCATTATATCTTCGCCTTACCATATGAGGTCATCTTAATCTTCTTGTTTATAGAATACTTCCCCTATCATGCTAACTTACACTCACCAGAAGAGAATAAAATCGTTCAAATGATTCTTCCTCATCTTTCTAAAGGCCTGCTGAGTATGTTTGCTCTAGTCATGGTCAGTATCACTGGAATAGCCTTTAGAAATACCGAACAGGTCTTCTCTTATCAGGCGACCATAGATCAAACCACCAAGATGAAAAATGATGCGAGATACCTGGATTTGGTTCTCGATACCTTAGATAAAGATTCCTATCAATATATCGGCTTTAATGGTTTTACTCCCGTTGGCTATACCAAGCATTCAGCCATGGGCCCCGCCTTTGCCCAGGATGCCAACAACTTCCAGGATGAGACCAATTTCTTCTGTACCTCGTTCATGGACCAATTGAGTAAAGTCGATATCATCGTATTTCGTTTCTATAACATCGGTGTCATCAAAGAAAAAGCGGAAACCTACATCAATGAGAACTTCACTCGGGTCAAACCACAGGCCATTCTTGATTTAGATCATAACGACGAGTTTGCTTCTTCCTATTGGGAAACGTTCAGAAACAGTTATTCGTTGTATTATCGAAGATAAAACAAATAGAGTCGCAAGCATGCGACTCTATTTTTCAGTTTCAAGATGTTGTTTTCCAAATTCTTCAGCAGCTGGAATTTGGGCTTTGATTCTAAGCAAATGAGCATAGAAGTATTTCTCTTCTACTTCGATACCTCTATTGGTAAGGATCTTACGCAAGGCATGAACGGTCCTTCTAGACCAGTTGGAAGTTGTAAGTAATGCAACTTTAGAGACCATTTCCGGTTTGATGTTTTCAGCGTATTCTCTTAAATGCTTTGACATGATATCCGCATAGGGAGCACCGCCAAGAAAAAGCAAATCGACATGTTCAGGTAATTCTGGTTCATCCATGATGGAAATAGCGGTGGTATTTGCACCTTTTGCAATCGCTTGAGCTATTGTTTTGGTATTTCTAGAAAGAGAATAATAACGAACGGCAAGCGTCATGAGTCTATCTCTTTATAGGTCTTGAAGTTTTTCTCTGCCTCTTTGTAGTTGCCGTTCTTCATCAACTGCT
>CACXYG010000155.1 GCA_902771745.1 uncultured Erysipelotrichaceae bacterium
TAACTCTCATGATTACAAGTACACGATGAACGTCTGTATGAACATCGCTAACCCCGATTGTTCACCAAAAGGGACAACCGTTTATTCCATCACTGCTCTTCCTTATCCAGACGGCTGGAAAAACGTCAACATCTATAACTACAACAGCTGGAAAGAACGTATCGGTAAAGAATTGCTGGAGATGGAATCTAATCGTCTTGGCATTTCCTTAAAAGACCATATCAAGGAAATTGAATTTATCACACCGGTATCGATCGCTCATTACTCGCACTCTTTTAGAGGCTGTATCTATGGCTATAAGTCTTGTCAAAACGACAGTATCGGCGCTCGTATCATGACCCATAATGATGAGTTATTCATCCCGGGTCTCGCCTTTGCTGGCGCTCATCAATACGCGGGTGATGGTATGGGTCCTGCGATTAATAATGGCATGCAGGCGGCATTGGACATCTTATCCCAATTGAATAAGGATGTTCCTGCTCCTTTACAAAAATTGATCATCAAAAAATAAATGGTGCCAATTGGCACCATTTACTTTGTTTCTAATTCGTTGGTTGAATCTTCTTCTTCTTTTAAGGCTTCTTCTTTCATTCGCTTTTGTTCTTCGATTTCGGATTTGGTCAAAGTTCGACCGATATTGAGTTTGCTGACAGCCTTGATCAGTGGGATAGAGATAAAGGCCATGACACTAGAAGTGATGATACCAGAGATCAGACGCAAGATGGTCTGAACAAGAGTAAGTCCATCTGGATAATGGAATAACTGAGCATCGATATAGATGACATAGGTGTTAGCTACTGTCGTCACGATTGCAGCGATAGCCAGTGTCACTAAATAGGCGGGAATATTTTCTTCCAGATATTTGTCATTTCTGCGGAAGATATGAGCAACCACAGAGATGATCAAAGCTCTCAAGATGACCGGGACTAACCATAAGGCCGTTGTAGGGGTTAAACCATAGCGGGCAATCTGGTTGATCATTTCACCGACAATAGCGACAAGAAGAGCATCAGCAGGCGAATACATAACAGCAACTAAGATGATAGCAAGACTAGCAGGGGTGATGTTGACGTTGGGACCGATACGGATGGAGACTAAAAAAGCGAAGACGAAGTACAGCGATGCCATCATTGCGTCGATGGCCAGACGATAAACGGCGCTTTTCCTCATGGGACCTCATTTCTGGGAGATGAAGTTCTTCTTTCAAATAAAAATATTAATGCGGATGCGAATTGATACCGCGGCGAAGCCTTCGTCCACTTGCAACTCCCATCAAATGGCACTTGACGCATCAATCCTACTCATTAACGCCTTCATTCTAAATGCACTTAAGAAAAATAGCAAGATTTATTTTAAGGTTATAAAAAATCCCTAAGTGTAACTTAGGGAAATTAGAATTTCTTTTTGGTGCTGATCTCATCAATACGGGACTGCAGTAAAGCGATGACTCTATCGTAGAACTCGTCTTTGACAAGACAGATCGGAACAAGCTGACCCTGGACAACAAAGCCAAGGATCATCATATCTTTGTATTCCTTGTACTTGAACAAGTCATTGTAGCGAAGGAAGAAGTCGTTTCTGAGTTCCTGACCGCGATAGTTGATGTTGAGCTGATAATGAAGTTTATCTCTAAAGAAGGAGACTCGATAATCATGAACTTCACAGTGCTTTGCCATGGATAGACTTCTCAGAGGTTGAATGACAAGATACATGAAGAGATAGACAAGGTCTAAGGCGATGAAGATAAGACCGAGATAGAAAGTGGAGTTTAATTCCTTAGAGGCAAAGTAGGAAATCAAGATTTCACCAATCAAGATCAGAATGAAGAAGAGACCAGAATAAAGAGGAACCGGATTGACAAAGAGACTTCTTCTTAAAGCCTGAGAGTAGTTGAGAGTATTATATTCACTCTTTTCGACAATCGGAGCTTCATTTGGAGAGGCTTCATAGTTTGCTTGTTCATCAAAAAAATCGTTGGCTTCATGATAATCGTTGAAGTCAGGAGCAGTCTTGGTCACCTGATCAGCTTCAAGTGGTTGACCACACTGTTCACAAAAGTTCGATGGGCCTTTATTGGCGTGTCCACAATGAGGACAAAATTTTATTTCTTCCATATATTTGAATTATAACACAAATGTTTAATGACGGAGTGAGAATACATCTATTAGATTAGGAAATTAGGTATAAAAGGGGTTTCAGTAACTTCCTTTGAAACGTTCCAATAAATAAAGAAGGAGAATCTTGATGTTGACGGGGAAGTAGAATTCATCGCTGTTTTCTTCGATGGATTTCTTGATATAGGAGAGTTTGATTAAACGAGTGGAGATATCTTCATCTTCTTCTAAAGCAGTCTTTCCAAAGGAGACAATTCTTGCTAAAGCAACCGAGTTGATTTCATCACTGATACCGACTGATGTCGTACCAGGTGAGGTTAATATTTCAATATCAGATATTTCAACTCCCGCTTCTTCTTTGGCTTCTCTTCTGATGGTGGATTTTAAATCTTCTTTTGGATCAACAAGACCTGCCGTAAAGGAATTGACATAGCGGTTGATGGTAGGACGGAATTGTCTTGTGATCAACAAAGAGATCTCTTTGGTATCAGGATTAGCATAATATAAAGGCATAACCACACCATCGACATTTTGATAGTTCTTGGTTAAGGCAATCAAATGTTCTTTGTCTCTTCTAGAGACCATGAAGTATCGGTATTCTTTATGACTGCCATCCTCTTTTTCTAGATCATAAATGAGTGTGAAATAGTTTAAGAAAGGATGATTTGTCTCCTGAATGATATCTTTAAGTTTCCAATTCATAGTTAGGATAAATTCTCCGTTAACAGCGATTTCTTCTTGCGGAATAATTTATCAGAAAGATAGACCCATAACAAGGCTAAAAGAAGCGTGAATAGACAACCAAAGCTGACATCACTTAAGAAGTGGGCTCCGTGATAGATTCTAAAGAAGGCAATTAGGATGATGCTTGCTAGACCGATGAGGAATAAGACTTGTTTAGAATGCTTGAATGGATAACGAAGAACTGGTGCTGCTAAAGGTAATAAAAGAGAGACAGCGGCAGTAGCGGTATGTCCGCTAGGCCAGGATTTATGACCGTCATCATCAAAAGCAAATGGTTTGAATTCCCACCAGTTGCGGAAGACTTCATTGTTGGTATTGAAAGAGGAATCGACTAAGAAACGATATCTTGGACGACAATCTAATCTCTTGATGAAATGAATGAGAAGATACTGGCCAAGCATGGTCAAGATGATGGCAATAGCCGCTCTTATTAAGTATTCCTTGTTATCACTCTTGATGAATAATAAAGGGATAGCCATAAAGAAGAAACTGATCGTAAAACCGATGACATAGGATATCATTTTGGAAAAGTGAACCGCATATAAGAGATTGACTATTTTTTCTTCCGTGATATAAGATTTTACGACATAAGCGGAGACAACAAAACCTGTAAGTAAGAGAACATAACCTAATATTTTAAGACCAAGAAGTCGATTGGCTCTTAAACCTTTAAAGAACATAACCGTACTTAAATTGATCATCACAGCGCTGAAGAAAATACCAAAACCTTCTACGATTTTACCCATCAGGGTACCTTGGTTGACGATATTAGAAGATATCTGCCAATCAAAGAAAGAACCAAAAAGAATCCCGACAAGACAAAGCGCCCCAATGAAGAGAAAGTCAAACAAAGGCATACCTAAAAACTCTTTTTTCATACCATACCTCTTTTTAAAATATTGTAAAACTTATAGTTTACTTTTGAAATAGAAATTTAGGAGAAATCGTCCTAAGAAACCAATGCTTTTCTCTTCGATTTATATTTTTAGCCTTTTTTATTCACTAGGAATTTACTTTTTTATTGCGGATTGAAACGTTCTGGTATGAGTGTGAAACTCAGTTTTCAATTGACTGTATTTTTGTAAATTATCATTCACTTATCAGTCAAAAAATGATACAATATAGATGCATAAATATCACTATTACATCACTTCAAGCATCATATGTATATCTC
>CACXYG010000156.1 GCA_902771745.1 uncultured Erysipelotrichaceae bacterium
ACTCGGTTACTACAATGAATTCACCAAGAAGTTCAATGAATCCGAATTCTTAAAAGCCTTATATACGACCACGTATCGTCAGGAACTTGATGTTATCGTTCTCGACGAAATGAACTTGGCTCGTATCGAATACTACTTCGCGGAATTCTTATCCATCATGGAAATGAGAGATACTTCTCAGTGGTTGATTGACCTGATTCCTGCACCTCAGGATGATGATCCAATCAATCTCAAGGAAGGTAAACTTCTCATTCCACAGAACGTCGAATTCTTCGGTACAGCGAATAACGATGATTCCACCTTCACCATCTCCGATAAGGTCTATGACCGTGCCATCTCCCTCTTCTTTGACGATAAGGGTAGAGAATTTGAATGTGATGATCAGGATTCTATGTTCATCCCATATCAGCAGATGGTCAATTTATACAATGACGCTCTTGCCCAATTCCCAATTTCCGAAGCCATGCTTCATAAATTCGAGGATTTGGATAACTTCGTCATCAAGCACTTCAAATTGGCGTTCGGTAACCGTATCATGAAGCAGCTTAACACCTTCATTCCTGTCTATGTCGGATGTGGTGGAACGGAAATGTCTGGTTTTGACTTCATCTTCACCAACAAGGTCTTGAAGAAGTTTGAATCTCTCAATATCGCCTTCTTGAAAGACGAACTTGCAAACTTAAACAAGGAATTAGATCGTTTATATGGCAGAGGCAATTTCCCAATGGCCCATGCCTATATCGATAGCTTAATCAAGAATAACTAAATAACAACAAACACAAATCATGGCAAAAACAATCAGTAAGGAAAAAGAACTTTACCGTCAATATGCCCAAAAGGTATCTGAGCTCCTCAAAAATGAGGAAGCTCAGTTTATCTTTGATTCTTTAAGTTCGGGTAAAAATTCCTACATGCGTATGGACCGTGTTGAGTCGAGCGCATTTGATTTAAGTTGGATCACCATGATTGAACAAGCCATTCCGGATCTTGGTACGATCGTCAATAACCCAAGACTCAACACCAAGACTGTTCAGGATCTGGTTCCGGTTGAACTTGCCAGAAAGACCAATGCCGACTCCGTCAAGCATTTAGCCTCTCATACTCAGTTCATCAAGGAAATCAAAGAGAATGGCGATGTCATCCCAAACAAGATTTTAAATATCGGTGCCGATGATGAAATCAAGACCTACGAGAACAGATTTGTCGCGACGGTCATTCGTCATCTGGTTTTGTTTATTGAAAAAAGATACGAGTTTGTCAAAAACTTCGCTGTTCTTCATGACCATGAGACCTTATACTTCAAGAACCATTCCACGGTTCATGAATCGGAAGTTGAGATTGAAACCAAGGTCAAGATCGTCTCTAAGAAGATGGACCCCATCTCTCTTGCCAACAACCAATACATCAAACGTATCGAACAGATGCGTCAGTATATTCTCTACTTCTATAACTCCAAATTCATGAAGGCTTTTAAGACGGAAAGAGATGTCAGAAATCCGATCTTACAGACCAATATCATCCGTAAAAACCCTCTTTATCATCACGCTTATGAACTTTATCGCTTTGTTGAAGCCTATGATAAACTTGGTGTTTCCTATAAGGTTGATGAAAACTATTCTGTTTTCAACAACAAAGAATTAAATGAGATGAACTGTCTCATGTTTGCAAACTATCTCTCCTTACAGGGAAAAGATAAAGCTGAGACAGTCAAAAATAAAACCCACGAATATAAACCAAAGATCCTCACTTCCAGTGATGATGAAGAGTTTGTCTATGGACCACTTTTAAAAGGTCCGATTCAGTTTGTCAGAGTCGATGAACCTTATCAGAGATATCTGGATAGCAAGATCGCCAAAGACTTGCCATCTGAAGAATCCTTAAAGAGCAACGAACACTTAAGAAACTACTATTCTCAGGAACTTGATGTTCGTAAACTTAGCCAGGATGAATATGATGAGAAGATGAAACTTCTCGTCCGTAAAGGCTGGCAGAAGATTCAGTTTGATAAGGATGTTCTTGCCAAGATCAAACAGAGAGAAGAAGAGGAAGAAAGAGAACGTCAGAGAAGAATTGAAGCAAGACTCAAGGAAGAAGAAGAGTATCTTGCCAAATTCCGTCAGAGAATCGTCGATGAAGCGCTTGCCTTCCGTCCTGAACTCAACTACATCTCGAAAGATCAGCTTGATGAAGAGAATAGAACAACCTATGCCGATGAGATGGAAGAAGGACACAATATCGGTTCTCTCTTCGATACCCGTACGGCCGAAAAGTCCCTTCAGTCTACCTCTGCTGATGATTTGGAACGTGAACTTGCCATGCAAGAGATGCGTTTGAAAAATAAGAACGAAGAAGTCATTCTTGGTTCTTCTCTTGAAAAGGAAGAAGACCTGGAAAGAGAAATCGCTCCTAAGAAACCGACCAACTACGAATCCATCTACGACAAGATCAGCGAAGATATTCAACCGGTCAAACCAGTTGAGGAAGAAGAAGTCAAACCGGAAGACAATCTTCCGGAAGTCGCCGTCATTCCCGTTGCTCCCACTACCGCCAATGACCTTCTCACCGCAGGTTTAGAAGATAGTGAAGCGGGTGCCACCGTCATGGAATTACCTCCACAGATTGCTGCTTTGGATGAGACGATAGAATCTGAAGATGAAAATGCCGAACCTGAAATCAGAGAATCTGGTGATCAGAGAGAAGTCAGAAGTGAAGAAGAGGGTAAACAACATGATGTACCTGTTTCGCTTCCACTTGATATGGATGATCCAAATAGACTTACCTCGGATGAACGTAAGGCTGTCTTGACCTATGGTCTTGATATCTTCGGTTTAGAAGAAGAGGAAGGTCTTTATCCATTTGGCTATAGTGAAGGAACTGGTGGCATCTATGGAAATCCTCAGACAGGTAAACTTGTTATTCCATTTGACGATGATGATTATGATTACTACCTGGATCCATTCAAGCGTATCCGTGCCCTCAACAAGGCCTATAAAGAATACGATAAGAAACACGGTCCATATATCTCCTATCCAGCTCTGAAGATGGAAGAGTTGACTCACGATTTGGATTTTGAACCATATGAAGAACCAAAGAAGGATTCTCTCCTTGATGGTTTGCTTCCTTCTGATGATGAACCGATCTACCCTCACGATCAGAATGAAGCTGTCAAAGAATATGCGGTTTTAACCAAGAAAGGTTATTACGTCTCTGATGTAACCTTCACACAGGATATCACCCTAGCCTATATCTATCACGACTATGATATGGCTAATATGAAAGCCATGATGATTCATGGTAAAGTCGTAACAAAGTAATTAACACTATGGAAAAAGAAAAGAAGCCGAAAAGCAAAGTACGTAAAATCATCGAATGGGTCTTAACCGGCATTGTGGCGGCTATCTTTTTAGTGGTCGCAATCGGTCAGATCACCGGTATGATGAATAGAGATGCTAACTATGGTCAATCTCTCCCTTATGGTTTTGGTAACTTTGTCGTTCAGACTGACTCTATGGAACCAGAATACCCCGTCGGCACAGCCATTGTCACCCATAAGGATGACCCCGCTGATATCTATGCCCAGTGGGAGAAGATCAATCATTCCATTACCAAGGAAAGTCATATCGATATGACCTTCTTTGATAACTATACTGGCTCATATACCAAAGCCCAGGAGATTCCTGAACTCGCCTCTGTATACAATGAAGAGACAAGTAATGTTCAGACCGTCATGACTCATAGATTAAGATACATTCTTGTCAACGAGGATGTGGAATTAGGTTTAGGTAGATATCTCTTCTATGTTGCTGGTACCAATATCTCGGAGCACCAGTCTGGTGCTGGTCAATACCAGGTCTTCTCCGAAAAAGAACTTCTTGGTGTCGTCAAGATCAATTCCCCAGTCTTGGGTGGATTCTTCTCCTTTGTCGCCTCACCTTGGGGTTTGCTGGTCTTACTTTTGATCCCCGCAATGTATCTTATTTTCATGAAGGAGAAAGATAAAGAAGATGAATCTTATGTCATGGCCGGTGGCCCTGACAATCCAGATTCCTCTTTGGCTGGATTCTCGAAAGAGGATCAAGAACGTCTCAAGGCTGAGATGCTGCAAGAGATGCTCTATGGTAAAAAGGATGACACACAGGTAAGTAAGACACCTGTCATCAAGGAAGAACCGAAAGTAGATGAGAATTCTACCTTGAATGATATCTCTAGCGATGATCAGGAAAGATTAAAGGCTGAGATGTTAGCAGAGATGATGAAAGAAAATCAATCGCTTGCTAGTCAGGTGAATAATACGGTCAAGAAGGATATGCCTTCTGAAACTAAGAAAGTCGATACGACTTTTAATAATGATGTTCTTGGAGATATCTCCAAAGAAGATCAGGAGCGTTTAAAAGCCGAGATGTTAGCAGAGATGATGAAGAACAATAAATAAACAAGGAACAAGCGATGCATACCAATAGTAAGTTACACGGAATTCTAACCATCGTATTCGGAAGTCTGTTTACAGCCTTGACGACTGTATTCGTGATTTTCGAGATCTTGAAATTATTCCCGGAGAATGGTGTTGTTTTCTCCCTAGCTTTTGTCAGCGGTATGCTTTTAACCCTTGCCTTATTCTTCATCTCCATGATCCGTTGGTATAACGCTCGTACCTTAGTCGCCTCTTTGACCAATTCCAATATCTACTCCTTAGGTATGAAGACGATGTATCTCAATAGAGCGACCTTTGAAACCACGGTGGAAGGTATGAGAAAGAGATTCAAGAGAAGAAATATCCCACAATCCTTGATTGCCTTTACTGGTACCATCGTTTCTGCTACTTCTTCCAGAAATGCCGATATCATCACCTTCAACGCCAAGGTTATCCTTTATTTAGATAAGTATTTCACGGAACATAAGTCTGCCATTACTCACCTCTTCTGTTTTGATGAAGGGGCCTTCTTGGTCTATAGTTTTGGCGATTCGAGAATGGATGTCGTCAACTTCATCAACACCGTCAATGATGAACTCTATCGTATTGTGGAAAACAACAACATCCATATCCTCATCACCCCATATTTTGGTGTCGATGAAGTCAAGCCAAATGAAACCATCATCGAAGCGATTGAAAACGCCTATTTGGCCAGAAGAACATCCGAACGTAACTTTGAAGTCCTAAACTTCTATCGCACCGGTTTACGAAATGAAGTCAATCAGGATGATGCCGTTCAGATTGTCAAAGCCTTGGAAAACAAGGAATTTGTCGTCTATTATCAGCCAAAGTTTGATTTGATCAGAAATCGTTTCATCTCGTCTGAAGCCTTGATCAGATGGAATTCTCCAACCCGTGGTCTTCTTCCACCAGGTATGTTTGTTCCTCAGGCGCAAGCCGCTGGTTTGACCCATGAACTTGATACCTACGTCTTTGAAAGAGTCTGCGAAGATCTTGCTGAAACCAAAAAGAGAGGTAGAAGACTCTTACCAGTCTCCTTAAACTTCTCCTTATATGAATTCTATTCTGCCAACTTCCTTGATGTCATGATTGAGACCTTGAAGAAGTATGATGTTGATCCCCGTCTCATCCAGATTGAGATTCTGGAAACCACATCCCAGGCTAACCCAT
This sequence comes from uncultured Erysipelotrichaceae bacterium, assembly GCA_902771745.1. GTDB lineage: Bacteria > Bacillota_I > Bacilli_A > RFN20 > CAG-288 > Enterosoma. The sequence continues at coordinate 5,603 of CACXYG010000156.1, forward strand.
TCTTATCCGTCTCCATCATCAAGAGATTAAAAGACTTGGGTATGCGCGTTTTGATGGATGACTTTGGTATCGGTTATTCCAACATCGGTAACTTGAGCAAGATTCCATTTGATGCCATCAAGATCGATAAATCCTACATCGATAACATCACCACCGACAGACGTTCTCGTCAGATCGTCCAGTGTATCGTCGACCTTGGTAAGATCTCCGGTATGGAAGTTATCGCCGAAGGTGTCGACGATGCGATGCAGGTTGGTTTACTTAGAAAGATGGGTTGTGATACCATTCAGGGCTTCTACTATAGCCAAGCCATCTCGAAAGCTGAATTTGATAAGTTCTTGTTGAATAATCCATTTGAAAAGGAGGGCAGAAGATGATTCTGATTATCGGATCAAGTCACGATGACGTCCTCTATTATGAAACGTTGTTATCCAAAAAACATAACGAGTTACTTTTTGATAAGTATCCGGTTACTTTTGGACGTCTCTTCAACCAGGATATCGCTTTGGTCAGCGAAGTCTATACCAATTACATCTCCTCGGTTATCACATCCTATTTTATCGATAAATACTTTGTTATCTTGGTTGTCTCGGTGGGCACTTGTGTCGGCTACTCCAAGAATGTCCAGTTTGGTGATATCGTCCTCTCTAGGCAAGTCATGCTATCGGATGTTGATCAGATTGCTGTAAGACCAGTCTCCTTAGGTCAGATTCCTAACGGTTTTCCTTCCTTCTTTAAATCCGAAGTGGATATCAGAACCGTCATCACCAACGCCTTAAATACCAGAACGACCCATCGCTATATCGATGGTACCTTCTTCTCTTCCAACACTTTCTATACCAGAGAAGCCCAGTTAGAACCATTAAAGATCAATGGTACCTTGACTGCTCAGGATAATGATGTCGTCTTCGATTGCACCTTTGGTGGTGTGGCTTTAGCCTGTCAGATGAACCACGTCGCTTTTGTCGCTTTGAAAGTGGTAGAGACCAACCTTGGTCATCCGATGGATTATCAGGAATACTCCCAGGTTTTGTCTGTCTATGTCGAAGTGGGTAAAGTCATCGCTTCGTCGATTGGTGATATCGGCAGAACCGATATCTTGGAGGGTTAGTTATGGCGCGTAAAACAAAAACCATGAAGAACTTGTTCCACCGCTATATCTTGATGACCATTGCGGCCGCCATTTTGGCTGTCATCAGCATGCCTTTGTTCACCATCTTATATTTCCAGACGGAGAACATCGTCTTCTTTATCTTGTTACTGGTTACTTTAGGTGTCTTACTTGCCGGTTATTCGTTAGAACTGATTTTCTATACCTTACGTCTTTATAAACTCTTCTATTCTGATATCTATCAGACCACCGATCGTAACTTGACCAAACTGAAGTTACATCAGAAAGGTTTAGACCTTTATCAGGCCAGCGAAGTTGGTGAGGTAAGAAAACTCAACGACAACGTTCTTGATCTCAATTATGAACTTGAACACATGGTTCAAGTCGCTCTGGATAAAGACTATTCCAAGATCAACTTGAACTACATCGATAAGAAGAAGAGACTAGTAGACCATCACACCTTCCACGATCATATCGCGGAAATCGTCTTCTGTTCTCAATCCTATCGTAACGTCTTAATCCAGGCTTATTATGATTTCGAAGGTAAAGGTAATCTTACCCCCGAGGAAGAAGAACAGCTCCTGGATTTCATCAATCTGGTGTTCAGCCAGGTGCGGGTGCCCCATGATTTTGAGGCCCTGCTGCCCAAGGTCTACGCCCATCCGGGGTTCAGCCGCCTGCACGCCGTGGCGGCGGAGGAGGGCCGCATCCGGGCCAGCTATGGCTGCGAAGGTTTCCTGGGGCCCTATGAGAAGAAGGTGCGGGATTACCCCTTTTCCTGCCAGGCCGGTCTGAGCATCGCCTCCGTCCGGATAGACGGGGCCATTTCCGGCTGCACCAGCATCCGGGCTTCCTACGGCCAGGGCAATATCTACCAAGACGATTTTGTGGATGTCTGGGAGCACCGGTTCGGCATTTTCCGAGACCATACGCCCTTCAAGACGGGTCCTTGCCGGGATTGCCGATGGTGGAAAAAGTGCAAGGGAAACGGCATGCACCTGCGGGGAGAGAACGGAGAACTGCTGCTCTGCAACCTTTCCCGGCTCTAACGCGGGCCCGGCGGGATTATTTCACCAAGTCGATGGCGCCGAAAACGACGGAAGAAAGGATGGTATCCCCCACCTTGATCTTTACCGTCGTTTCCATGCCGGCGGGCAGGGTGGAATAGGCCATGCCCTCCA
>CACXYG010000157.1 GCA_902771745.1 uncultured Erysipelotrichaceae bacterium
ATGAGAATCCGTCGCTTGAGAAGTTTGAGTCCAAGATTATGGGAAGCATGCTGCAAAAGAGGCAAATCTTGAATATCAACACTTAATTGGTATTATCCTTAAAGAGTAAAAAAACACAATTCCTAAAATGTTCAATAGACCACAACTTAAAGAATCAGAACCAAAACACCCGAAACCAACATTCCCAGTATCGATAAAACAACCGAACTTCTACTTAAGAAAGTGGTAAGACTAGTATTACCTGTAAAACCCTTCTTAATTGTAGAACGTTCCATACATAAAGAGACAATTGAAAGGACAAGAATCACACCACAGATTGCTAGTAGAATATACCTGCCTATTTCAAAACTGGCAATCTGCTCCTGACCGATTGCAATATCACCTAGAATAGCTTTAAAAAGATCAGTCGAAATACGCAAAGGCCAGAATCCATATTTCTCTAATAAGAAGAAACCAAAAACCAGAATTAAAGAAGCAATAAACACAATCACCAACAAGAAAAAAGCCAATGCGGAAATCACACAACCGGCGATAAAAGCTAAAATTGCCTCAGCAAATATTGTCACATCCAAAATGATGGCAACAACGATTGTTGCAATCGTCAAAGAGAAAGCAATGATTGCTAAAATCTTTGCTCCCTTGGCTCTTTGAAGACCGATGGAATCCACCATCTGCTCCTGCTTTTCTTCGCTCATGTTCATTACCTGCTAACTATTTGCTTATATTGTAATGAACATTTCTTAAAATTACAAAGAAAGAAAACGAACAAATATACCCATCATCATTCCATTTTTTTTGCAATATCAAACAGAAACCGCCAAACTTGATAAATGTTAGAACACAGGTCATCTATTCCACTTAGATTCTTTCTTGCTATGCCCCCCATTTTCTCGGTATAATACCTTTGTTCATTATGGAAATATTCACTAGTATTCTTGCCTTATTAGCGGGTATCGGTGTGTTCATTGTAGGTATGAACTTCCTTTCATCGTCCCTACAAAAAGTCGCCGGTCCTGGCATGAAGAAGTTGATTGGTAAGATAACCCAAAACCGCTTTGCCGGCGTTGGTATCGGTGCGACAGTTACCGCACTGATCCAATCCAGTGCGGCAACCACGGTCATGGTTATCGGTTTTGTCAATATCGGAACCATGACACTAGCCCAGGCAACAGCGGTCATCATGGGTGCCAACATCGGTACCACGGTCACCGGCTTACTTGTCTCCTTATCCAGTTTGGATATCGGTCTATACATCTCTGTTCTAGCCTTCATCGGCGTCATGATGCAGTTTATCAACAATCCGAAAGTCAAAAATATCGGTGGAATCGTCTGCGGTATCGGTTTGATCTTTATCGGTCTTGACCTGATGAGTGGAGCATTCAACAATGATGCCATCAAAGAAGTCGTGCAGAATATCTTCTCCAATATCAGTTTCCCATTACTCTTATTACTCTTAGGTATCATCTTCACCGCTGTCATGCAATCCAGTAGTGCTATGACCGGTCTTATCATCGTCATGGTCGCTAGCGGTGCCTTAACCTTAAAGAGTGGTTTATTCATCATCCTTGGTGCGAATATCGGTACTTGTGTCACCGCCTTGATCGCCACCATAGGAACAAACACCAACGCCAAACGAACCGGTTTGATCCATCTCATGTTCAACGTCATCGGTGTTGTCCTATTCACCATCATCTTATGGATATTCCAAGATCCGATTGTCACATTCTTAGATAATACAATTCAAAATGTTTCTTACGAAATTGCAGTATTCCACGTCGTCTTCAACGTCACAACCACCTTATTATTACTGCCATTTATCAATCTACTAGTGAAGATTACTGAAAAGTTGATTCGTGAAAAGCCCGATAAGAGAGCCAAAGTCATCAAGTTCATCGATAGACGTTTACTCCGTACCCCATCCATCGCCTTTGCTCAGGTTCATAAAGAAATCGAAAACATGGCATCCCTGGCCCGTATCAATTTCGAAAAAGGTGTCTACGAGTTACTCAATCAGACTGGTGAATACGAAAAAGAAATCAACGAACGTGAAGATGAAATCGACTACATGAACAACATCATCACCAAGTTCTTGATTGACCTATCACCATTAGTAGACTCCGATACAGAAAAACAGATTGGTTCCTACTTCCATGTCGTCAACGATATCGAAAGAATCGGTGACTACGCACAAAACTTCTTAGATGATTCTATCAAGATGAAGAATCAGGAAATCGCCTTCTCTGATGCCGCCAAGAAAGAATTGACTCAGATGTATGAAAATCTCCTCAAGATGTTTGATATCGCCTTAAAGAGATTCAACAACGAAAGAGATGCCAATTCCTCCCTTGTCACCCTCTCAGAATTAGAAAGCTTGACCGACCAGTACAAAGAAGAATTCTCCATCAATCACTTCGAAAGACTTGCTCAGAACAGCTGCACCATGGAACTTGGTGCCTTCTACACCTCCATCATTGCCAACTTAGAACGTATCGGTGACCACATCGTCAACATCGGCTTCTCCGTCAAGAACCCGACTGGTGATGAATCCATTCCCGTATTAGCACAATAACAAATATGGAATTTTCCTTCTACCTTATGGCAGTTGGAAAATTCCATTTTTTTAAATGTTTTTATTCGCCTCTTCTTGTAGAACGAACTAGGTGAGAAATACCAAAGGTGCAGATCATGATGACTGGTGTGAAGATAGAAGCATACATCAAGAAGCTTGCAAATGAAAGGTCACCGACATTTCCATACGCGTTGACATTCGCAATGATGGAGGTATAGATGGAATAACCTAAAGAGGCAACGGCAGCGACAAGGACAAGATAATTAGAGACTTTGACATTCTTATGTTCGAAGATGAAAGCAAACATACAAGCAAAGATTACCAATAACAAGACCAACTGAGCACCATTTTTTGGAAGAAGGAAGTTGAAGAGAATAGCGAGTAAGAATAGTGCAATCGCTACAATCAGATAGATTCTAGATTTTCTGAATCCGTGAACCGCATAAATGATGATTGCGACTAAAGCTAACATCGTCATAATCGAAGTGACGATCATCAATGGTTCTAATTGATGAACCAGCATGAAGACCGTCAGCATCGTCTGAATGACAAGTCCGACAACAATCAAGATCATCTGGACGAATAAGAGAATTGCATTTCTCGACGTTAAACCATATTTTGTTTGTGTATCAACCATTTTCTTTTTGCTCCTTTTAAAAGGCTTATCTTAGAAATTATACATTAATCTAAAATCTTTCACAATCGAAAGTAGGTAAAACTAGGTTTGAAAAACAAAAAAATTATAATAGGATTCTTTGTTATCGTCGATTTAAAATTAAAGTAGAGTGATGGCCTTTTAACTTCATCCACCCTCTCACACCACCGTACGTGCGGTTTTCCGCATACGGCGGTTCCAATCAACATAACGATTTCCTCCGTTCGAGGTAATACTTCAGTGGGTTGAGAAGTCCTTTCTTCTCCAGCAGGGTGTCTGATATGAAATAGGCGAAAGCTCCGCTCTTTGCGATTTTGGCATAATGGTTGCCTTGGTTGGCTATGCCCCTCGCATCGTTTCTCATTCTCCATTCAGGTATCTTCCATTCCTGCAGGTTCTCGTTCCTTTTTCGGATTTCCCAGCACTTTAGCAGTGCCTCTTCCCGTTTCTTCGGTTTCTTCCATTTCTTGTAGATGATTACCCTTATCCTTCCCTTGACCCACTGCCAGAGCTTTCCCATGTATCTCTTCATGTCCGCAAGCTGGAAGTAGTTTATCCAGCCTCTGAACAATCGGGTGAGACGCTTGCACATCTCCTGAGTCGTCGTGGGGTCACTCCTCTTGGTGAGCAGTCGGACCTTTGACTTGAGGGAGGAGAAC
>CACXYG010000158.1 GCA_902771745.1 uncultured Erysipelotrichaceae bacterium
AAACAAGCTATTAAGACAGGTCTTTTACCGTTCCCGTGATCTTGCTAAGACGGGACAGTTGATTGTGAAATAGACTTGCAAGAATAATATAGCATGCCAGACCCTGCATTCCAACATCAAAGAATGCATTCTTTGATGTTGGAATATTATTGCACCTATCGTTCTATCGCAGTTATTTAAAAAAATGGTATTGACAAATTAGAAAGTCACATAATTAATGTAACTCTCTCTAAAGAATAAACTATAATACAAGTATGAGCAAAACTAAGAAAAAACATCCCGTCAGAAAATTGATTATCGTTCTGACAAGCATCATCGCCATATTATTAGTCAGTGTTGGAGTCCTGATTACCGACTTTACCGATAATACACCTGACTATATCAGTGAAGTTGACAACATGACCACAGGTGACTTCATGGCAAATAAAGCCCAGGAGTCATTAGAAAATAGCGGCCCACTGGATGACTTTGAATACCTTTTTGATGAACATGACTTGAACAACCTTCTTGCCACCATCGTCAAAGAAATCAAGATTCCAATGGTCAATTTGAAGTCTATCTACCTAGATATCGATGAAGAAGATAACATCAAGGCGGAAGCGCCTTTGTGGGCGCTCTTCTATAAGTCCTGTGCGAAAGTCGATGGCAAACTCACCTATGATGATACCACGCTCACTCTTCGTATCACGGAAATCAAAGTAAACTTATTAACATCTAATTTCGGTATAGTCAACTGGATATTATCTGATGAAGTTGTCTCTAATATTCAAAAGGCCATCAATGATGCAGGGGTAGAACTTACCATGTGGAAAGAAAACAATGATATCCTAGCCAGCATGACTAATATCGATATCTGTAAGACCATCATCAATTGCACTAATGGTTCTGGTGTAGGCTTCCTTAGTGCGGCTTTAGTCGCTGGAACTCTAAACGCTAATAACGTCAACCTCATCGTCAATCAAAACGGACTGACCGGTATCGTCGTAAAGAAATCGCTGCTATAAAAAGTGTCCCTTCTAGACAGTCTAGAAGGGACATATTTTATGCAGGAAGGAAGTTACCTAAAGGGGTAATTAGGCTTCTTTCTTCTTACGGAATACTGGCAAGAGGAGATCAAGAACGACCCAGCAAGCAGCAGCGCCGAATAAGACGGCAGTGGCAACTTCACCAGAGATGACAAGAACCTGCCATGGTGGAGTGATACGAATGATTTCATCACCGGAAGTAAAACCGTTGATGGCTTCACTAGTTAAGGCAGCCTTTAAGATGGACTTAGCAGCGCTTCTCATAGCCCAAGCAAGCTTACCAGAGTGGATGGTACCAGTGTTTGGAGCATAGTCAGCATAAGTGTGAGTACCGCCAGTGTAGTCAGTAGCATCGACACCATAGTTGGTTTCATTTAATTCACTAGCACCAGTGTAGACGTTGACAATACGGCTGACGTATGGTTCACAAGAACCACCAGTCATATCACCGGCATAGTCAGTTTCAATGATACCTGGCATACCGAATTCATTTCTTAAGATATTGGCAATCTTGACGGAGTTGGCAACGGCAGTCGTACCGATACGGTTGAAGGCGGTCATGACGTTATAAGCCTTACCTTCTTCAAAGACGATTTCGAAAGCTCTGAAATAGTTTTCTCTCAAAGCCTGTTCAGAGATCCATTCCTGGACACCGTGACGGCCAGTTTCAGATTCATTTAAAGCGAAGTGCTTGACGAAGCAATGGACACCATTGGATTCAATAGCTTCAGTCTTTGGAGCACCGATAAGACCAGTGAGCATAGCATCTTCAGAGAAGTATTCTGCGTTACGGCCAGAATAGTTGGTTCTCTGGATATTGAAACCAGAACCGAGTAAACCCGCGTGACCAGACCACAAGCCTTCTTCACCGATCTGTTCACCGACCTTCTTGGCAAGTTCCTTGTTGAAGGAAGAAGCAAGAACACCATTACTAGCCCAACCGGTAGTGGAATACCAGGTGGTACCACGAGCGGCATCGGCTGGCTTGATATCTGGATCATTGACGAATTCAGAATATGGGTTGGTTGGACCAGCGAAACGGCTACCCTGAGAAGCGTGATCATAAGTGTTGTTATAACCATTTGGACCGTTTTCATCACCAGTGGCTGGCTTGACGACGGATTCGATGTACTGGGTCTTATGTCTACCGTTGCTTAAGAGGTCGACAGTTTCATCCCAGGTCAACTGGTCAAGTAACTTATCCCATAATGGAGAGTCAGCAGACTCATCCTTTAAGGAGAGTAAGGAAAGACCATTCTTGGCACCATAAGTTGGATAAGCGACATCATCTGGAAGGATGATCTTATCCGCATTGTACTGATCTCTTAATTCATCAGCCATCTGTTGGGTCATCTTTAAGGTGGCATGTGGTTTGACTAAAGTGCCATCAGCTTTTCTGGTGGAAAGCTTGACAGTACCATTCCAGTCAGCTCTGTCATAATAAGTAACAGCGTTATCGCCCTTACCGGAATAGGTGTTGATATCAACTTCCGTGAACTGGTTGGTGATTGGGTTACCAGTGGCAGTAGAAACAGAGAAGGTGTCAGCATCAAAACCTAAATGCATGGTGGAGACCATCTTGCTATCACCTTCGGCATCCATTCTGTTGTTGGTGCTAGATGGCTTGTAGCCCTTCTTGGCTAAGATGTTGTTGATAGCGTCATGAGCACCATTGGCAACGGTGATCTGATAATCGCCATCCATGATGACATAAGTCTTGGCCTTGAAAGTATCATAGGTAGCGAAATATTTCTTATCTAAAGTGATCTTGACAGTTTCACTAGCCTTAGCAGCTAAAGTAGAAGTCTTACCAAAGTCGACAAGTTCAACAGATGGAACCTGGATTTTGTTTTCTTTGGCATAGGATTCATATGGTTTGGAAACATAGACCTGAACTGGAGTCTTACCAGCAACAGAACCGGTGTTGGTAACCTTGACAGAGAGTTCAATCTTGTTATTGGCAGCTTCCTTGACGCTTAAGTCAGAGAAAGCGAAATCAGTATAGGATTCACCATAACCGAATGGATAGGCGACAACCTTGTTGTACTGATAATCGCCGGCATTACCCTTATTCGTGACATAGTCTTCGTATCTGGTTTCGGTGTACTTGTAACCTAAGTACATACCTTCCTGATAGACCTGATAGGTGGTCATACTGGACTGCTGAGAGTTATCCTTGGAATAATCCGTGAAACCGAAATCAGCAAAGTTTTCATAAGTAAAGAAATAGTTCTGATCGGTGAAGTTGGTGTTGGTTGGGTTCATGAGGTTGTCATACCATAAGGTCTGAGATAAACCACCGGAGAAGTTGACAGCACCAGTGAGCAATCTAGCGACAGCGATAGAACCGACTTCGCCAAGAGAACCAGTCATCAAAGCGGCATCGATACCATACTGTTCATCATTCATGAAATCGCACTGAACTGGGTTTGGTGTGTTCATAACGAAGACAATCTTCTTGATGGTACCAGCATCCTTTAAGGCCTTAAGACCGCGAAGAACGCTCTTTTCGGCTTCGGCTAACTGTAAATAGTCACCATTGGTGGAATCGTTGACACTAGCCTGCTTGTCGCCGACATTGCCGTATTGTTCGTTTTCACCAGAGGTCGCTGGTAAATCGAAACCTTCACCACCGTTACGACGGATGACAAAGATTGCAGCATCACCATAAGCGGTTAAATCGCCAGTGTTAGCAGCCTGGTTGACTTCGGCCCACGGAACTTCACCAACTCTGACTTCAGAGATAGAAGCCATAGCGGAATATGGGTTATCTTCACCTTGAACCTTACCGGACCAATCCTTGGCTGGTTCTTTGCACTTTTCTTTGTAATAATCGTATAAAGTCTCATAGTGATAGCCCATGAAACCCTGATAGAAATCTAAGGTTTCGGCAGTGTTGATACCACCCGAACCAGAGGCGCCATAAAGTGGATAGGCAGAAGCGCCACCAAAGAGAGAGACGTTGCTACCCTTGGCAAGTGGAAGAGCGTTATTTTCGTTCTTTAATAAAACAGCACCTTCTTCGACTTCTTCAATTTCAGTCATCAAACCGTTGTAGGCAACTTCTTTGATAGATTTAAAATCAGAAGTGAAGTGAATCTTATTTTCGCCTTCGCTCTCATGGTGGATAACCTTGGCGTTTTCCTGACCTAAGATAGAGGTGATGGAGTCAGCATTTTCCCAAGTGATCTGCTTGGTGACAACAATCAAACCCAAGAGGGCGGAAGAAAGGACTAAAGCACCTTTCTGAAGATTTCTCTTTAAATTCGTTTTCATTATTCAGCGACCTCCTGTGTGGCTTTGACTTGTGGTAAGAAACAAGCGACGATACTGACGACAAAACTGATAGCGATAAAGACGGTAGAGAAGATAAAGTTGCTAGAGAAGGTAGAGATATCGACACCAGCGACGACGACCTGAACATAGGAGTAGATGTGACGGACGTATATAAGAAGACCTAAAAGATTGCCAGCAAAAAGACCAACTGGGGCCCAGACATCCTGGCGTAAGACGAACAACAAAGCGGCAACAGCGATACCGACAAAGAACATCCAGAAGCTAGCCCAGGACATGAAGTTGTTATAGCTGTGGTAATTGACTGCATAAACGATAGCAGCAATCACAGATAACACCATGCTGACCAACGAGACATAGAATCCGTAGTAAAAAAAAAAAAAAAATGATTTGA
>CACXYG010000159.1 GCA_902771745.1 uncultured Erysipelotrichaceae bacterium
AAGAAGAGGAAGAAGCAACAGTAGAGTCTTCATCAAAAATAGAACTTACTTCACTAGAAGATGACTCAGCAGGTAAAGACTCTATAGGTGCTTTTTGACAACCACAAAGCAAGAGAAAAGATAAGAATAATAATGCTTTTTTCATTTGTTTTACCTACATTTAGTCCTTGGTGACACTAGCATTTTCAATGGCATCAGAACAAAAATAAACGATATTTACATCATCATATTCATTCATCAATGTCAAAGTCATATTCTTAGTATCAAAGATGACTTTGCAATCCACATCAGCATAAGTGCCTTCAAAGGTGTAGATGTTACCATCCACATTACTTAACGTGAATTCACCAGTTTCTCCAGCTTCTGGAACTTCTAAAGTAGCCGTATTATCTTCAGCAACAGTAAAGGTGAAAGATAAGGAGTTATAACTGGTCTCGCCAGAATAAGATCCAGCAATGTTCTTTTTAGCCTGAACATAAATGGTGGCCATACCCACAACACCACTTCCATCATTGGCAGTGGCGATGATATTAGCACTACCAGACTTAATACCGGTGACTACACCCTTATCGTCGACAGTGGCTACACTTTCCTTGGAAGAAGACCAGGTAACCGATAAATCACCTGCATCCTTTGGTGTGATGATTGCCTTAGCTGTAGTGGTATCACCGACAAAGATTCTATCATCTTTTAATTCAACTTCAATTTCGGTGACTTTCTTTTCAGCCTGCTTGAGCAAAACAATATTCTCAAGGGTCTCCATCTGATAGTAGACAAGAAGTGGACTATCATTGCTATCTAACAAAGAAAGGGTATTATTCTTACCATTAAAGACGACCTTGGCGTTTTCATCACCATAACTACCTACGAAAACATATACACCATTATCTTGACTGGAGAGAGCAAAAGTACCAGATTCTCCTTCGGTATAACCATCAGGATCCACCTCTAAAGTAGCGGTGTTATCTTTCTTGATTTCAAAGATGAGTTCAACATTATAATCAGGAGTATTGCCGGTGTATTTACCATAGATGTTGAGTTCTTGTTTTTCACTAACATATAAGGTAGCCTTACCAATTACACCACTACCATCACTGGCTGTAGCGATGATTTCACATTCACCTGCACCAACAGCCTTAACAGCACCTGTTTCATCAACAGTGGCGATTTCGGTATTGGAACTAGACCAGGTAAAGCTAGCATTATCCGCATCTTCTGGTTCAACTGTTGCACTGACTTTGGTCACGGAACCAACTTCGAGATGATCATTTTCCAAAGTGACAGTAATCTTGCTGACTTTGGTGATGGCAACATTGATATCAATGCTGGCAGTCAAGCCGGATTCAGAAGTGGCTCTTAAAGTAACATCTCCTTCACCTTTAGCGATGATGGTTTTATCAGAGACGATCATCGTACTCTTGTTTGTCTCACCATCAGAAGTCTTGATAGCGACAATATTTGTATCATCGCTTTCCAAAGACCATTTTTCTTCACTAGCCCCTCTTGGGCCAAAGACAGCACTGACAGAAGTAGTCTGGTTTGGTTTGAGATAAGTATACGAAGATCTTAAAGACATGCTCTCGGCCTTGATATAACGAATCGCAGATTCGTTTTGCGTATAGACATTGACCTTCTGGGTGACATTAGCAGAGTCGACAATGTTATAGATGATTTCTAACTGATCCTGATAAGAATGAGAAATCTTGGCTTTAAGATAACCTGGAGTGTTCTTATCCTTGAATACACCAAATAGACAATATCCATCATCATCCACATCGGCAAAATCAAGACTGGCAGTAGCATTGTTGTTACCAAAAACAACGCTGACTTTGTTATTGGAGATGTCAATGATGGTATCTTCAGGATGATCGGACCATTTCCACTTACCAAGAATGGCATTATCAACCTTTGGCTGTTCTTTGACCTGAATGGTGATTTCATTGGATTTCACTTCACTAGCCGCATTGTTGCTTGTGGCATAGACCGTGACAGAACCGACACTTAAGGCGGTTAATTCACCAGTGGAAGAAATGCTAGCCACATTTTTATCACTGACATGCCAAATGACACTCTTATCGGTAGCATTGTTTGGTTTGACACCAGCAAGGAAGTTGACCTTTTCACCAAGGCGAAGGGAAGAGACTTTGCCATTAGAAATCGTGATGGATGTGACATCGATAAAGGCAATAGAGGAATCCTGACTGCTAGAAGTATCTTCACTAGAAAGCTGACTGCTATCTTCAAGACTAGAATCGATAATAGAAGACTGAACACTGCTATCTTCAACAATAGAAGATTCAACAACAGTAGAGTTATCTACACTGGATGACTCAGATGAATCTAAAGAAGAATCAACAACAGTAGAGGAAGTAAAAGAAGTAGAGGATCCTAAAGAAGTAGAATCAGAAATAGAAGTAGAATTGGAAGTATAACTGCTATTCTGAGTCGAGGATGGTTGAGTGCTGCTTGTCGTTCTAGTACAAGCAGCAAGCAAACCTAAGCTGACTAAGGATAAAGCCAATAATCTAACTTTTTTCATAATTGCTCCTAGTTAAGTTCTTCTTCGCCGATAAAGGCAATACCAGCAGTAGAGAATTCATAGCACTTTCCGATGAAGTTACCCTTCATGACAATTCTGACCTGAGAGGCAGCAGTGAAGCTCTTTTCCATGAGGTGTAAGTTCTCACTGGAATTGTTGTTCTTGACTTCATCCGTGATATCAGCAGCTTCAATCCAGTCAGTACCATTTAAAGAAGTCTCGATAGAAATCTTCTGACAATATTCTGACCAGTTCCAAACTTTACTATTGGTGTTTCCTAGTCCTTCCTCATTCATTGCATTTGAGAGATACTCCTTCAACAACGTTGACGGAGAGAAGAAAAGCCAATCTCTATCTTTGTTTATAGCGTCATGAAGTTGATCACGTTGTCTAGCATTTAATTGATACAGACCACTTTCTTCAACAAAATCCTCTTCTATTGCATCTTTATCAATTAGATATTTCAGACGTTGAATCATTGTGGTAGTCTTTCCCGTTCCTGGACCTCCATCAATGATAATAGTCGTACCATCATAGAGATTACGTGTTTTAATCCTATTTTGAATAGGATCAAGAATTGGATTAAAACGTAATTGGCCTTGCTTTCGTATATAGCGTGATAGTTTGCTCATCTCTTCTTGTTGAAGAGTCAATACACGCTTTTCTTCTTCCATCTTTTGCAGACCTTTAGTCAGGACACTGCGCTGATGAGCTGTGTTTTCTTGTTGCTTAAGCTCGGCAATTTTTTGCTTTTGCTCTTCAATTTCACGCTGCTTAGCCGTAATTTCAGCTTCCTTAACTTGAAGCGCTTCCAGAAAATCGTTAATGTCGTCATAAGTGTAAACTTGAGTGTCGTCTGCTAAAGAAATAGAACAATTCTTCAAGTCGGCTTTAGAATAAGCTGCGACATTGTGCTCCACGATTTTCTTAATATAATTCTTCGTGGTGTAAATAATGGGCGTTCCTAATTCTCCATTGAGTATTCTGGTTGCAATAAGAGAATTGCGTGGAACAACGTTTCCCAAAGCAGATATATGGGGTTTATCGATTAGGCTCGTATTTTGTGAGCCCACAATAAACCATAAATCTTGTATAGTGCCATCGAATATCCCATGAACACGGGCTACGACTGGAATTCTTTCCCGCTTAAATATAGGCAGGGCATGAGCAACTTGCTTTGCCACATGAATAAGTGTTTCCTTCATGGTAAAAATATAAGTCTCTATTCTATCTCACTCATTACATTCATTAACTTCTCATAGGTGTCAACCAACTTGTAACGCACATTCGTGGCTTTAAGTTCGTTGAAAAGTTTCTCGG
>CACXYG010000160.1 GCA_902771745.1 uncultured Erysipelotrichaceae bacterium
GACGTATTCCTTGTATGTATGTACTGGTCATCCCGTTCAGTTTTCAAAGAGCGATCGTAAGTGCGTCATTTTTGGCGCGAGTAAAATTCTATCATTCCTCAACTATATAGTCAACAACTTTTTTATCTTTTTTTATTTTTTTCAAAATCGCCTATTTTAAAGGCGTTTTAATTCCTCTGAAATTGAAAAAACCATGCCGGATTTTACCCCTTTGACATGGTTTTAGGATACGTTTGTATAAGTATTGTTACGTGCGTGTACGCGTAAGGTGATTTTTAGTTCTTTTTGAAGTCGTAATCATCAATCATACCAACACGGATATCATGACGGTCGCCCATAGGTGTAGCAGCAAGGAAGATATCAATTCTTCTGAGGATATCTTCAATCTTCATGAACTTGGCGCCAAAGGCAATCATGTTGGCATGGTTATGTTCGACAGTCAAATGAGAGACTTCATCATTGTAGCCGATACCACAACGGATACCTTTGACTTTATTAGCACACATAGCGACACCTTCACCAGAAGAACAGATCAAGACACCTTTATCGGCTTTCTTAGATGCGACTGCTTCACTCGCGGCAAAAGCGAATTCTGGATAATGGCAGCTATCCGTAGAATAGGTGCCGAAATCTAAGACTTCATAACCTTTTTCTTTTAAGTGATTCAAGACAGCTTCTTTGGCGATGAATCCGCCGTGGTCACAAGCAAATGCGATTTTCATGTTATTTGTTTTCCTCTCTTTATTCATAGAACACTTTATCGATCTCTTCTTTGGTGATTTCACCCTGACGGATGACAACTGGTGCCTCACCAGTCAAGTCAACGACAGTGGTAGGCGTCCCACTTTGACAAGTGCCTTTGATGATGCCCTGAACCAAAGGGCAGTTTTCAAAGGTGGCATAGACGTCGTTGAAGTCTTCTTGGGCAGGTTGACCAGAGATGTTGGCACTGGTCACTTGTAGTGGATGACCAAGAGAATCTAAGAAATCCAGCAATTCTTTTTTGTCAGGGATTCTGATACCAGCAACAAAGGTTCCTAAATGAGTCTGTTCTGGTGCGTTAGCCTTGGCTTTGACAAGACAGGTCAAAGGACCAGGTAAGAAGTGATTCATGACTTTTTTGGCATTGGGAGAGATTTCAAAGTACTTGCTAAGATCAAAGTTTTTTCCTGCCATGACCGCAATGGGTTTATCTGGTCGACGATTTTTGGCCTGGCATAATCTTTCATAAGCTTGTTTATCATCCCAGGCTACGCCAAGACCGTAGACGGTCTCCGTAGGCAAGGCTAAAACATACCCTTTTTTAACAATTCCTTTTGCTTCTGGCGATTGAAATGAGAGTATTTCCATATGTTTTTCCTAACTAAAATAAATACAACTTTTGTTTGCGATTGAAAGCCTTGATACTATTTATAGAGGCTCTCATTTCAATCTAGAGAGAAAATTTACTTCTTTCTGGAATGTGGGTTGAGGATGTTGACGAATTCATCCTTAGCCTTGAAGGACTGGAGGTAGCCATAGTATTTGGAATACTGATAACCATAATGAGCGCAAAGGTCCTTGACGACAACTGGCATCTTGGAGTCATAGACTTTCTTGATGGCAGCAAAATGAATGGTGTCGACGTCACTACCTTCAGCGACAGGGATGTTGGCTGGGTTAGCGATGAGTTCATCGCAAGCAGCAATGGCAGCTTCTAAATTCTTTTGTCTTCTGTCCGCGGCAGTTTCAACTGGATCTTTTTCCTTCTGAACTGGCTTTCTTCTTGGTAAATCATTCAATTCATATCTGGATTTCCATAAGCCGATGACACCGTTGACACGGGACATACCCAAGATGCGAAGGGATAAGCCGTTATCGGTAAAAACCTTGTATGGGTCTTCACCAGCTCTTAAAGCGTCGCAAACTTTCTGGGCGAATTCTTCAGTGAAGGTAATTTTACCTTCAGTGCAACGAACAACGTTTGGGTTGCGGGAGAGAACACGCTGAGCGTGCTTTGTAAATTTTTTAGTAGCCATCTTTCATTTTCTCCTTTTCTACTTATTCATGGTTATCTGTCGTCTCGTCTTTCGTCTCTTCTTCGACATTCGTATGTTCTTCAGCTGGTTTTTCTTCTTCAACCGCTGGTTTTTCTTCTTCTTTGACTGGCTCTGGTTCAACTGGAGTCTCCGTCTTTACTTCTTCAGTAGCAACGGGAGTCTCTTTGACTTCTTCGCTAGCCTTAGGAGCAAACTTGGCTTCTAAGTGACGAACGGTGTTGTCATCCGTCTTAATGAGAAGTGTTGGAACACCAGCATAGGCTTCCAGATGTTCGGCGAAGGTCTCCACAGATGTAGAGATTCTCATGCTCTTAGCAAAATCGACAAAGAGCATACCGATATGACTTGGATCTTTGGCACCAGCGACACAAGCGTTCTTGAAGGCAGTGTCGTTGACTGGGACACCATTAGCGGTAGCCACAATGACAATCAATCTGGATGGATTACCTTCCAGGATCTTGTCTAAGGAAGCATAATACCATTCATAACCTGGATAGAGGATGATGTTATTTGGATTCTTTGGCTGAGCTTCATCACCACCGATCTTATGTTCATCGACTGGTGGAAGTTCTCTGTTCTTGAGAAGATAGTCAATCTGATCAGCAGTAATGGTTTCATTCTTGATCAAGGTTTCTGCAATCAAAGTGACATCGTCGCGATGCTCTTCGAGCAACTGACGGCACTTGGTATGGCACTGTTCGATAATCAAACGGATCTGACCGTCGATCTCCAAAGCAGTCTGAGCAGAATAGTTAGCTTGGGAAGAATTATAGTCTCTTCCAAGGAAAACAGATCCGCCTGGTTTTTCATACTGGATTGGACCGAGTTCGGACATACCGTATTCGGTAACCATACCACGAGCGATGTTGGTGGCAACTTCAATATCGTTAGAAGCACCGGTGGAGACATCTCCAAAGAAGATTTCTTCACTGGTACGACCGCCTAAATAGCCGGTGATTCTGGCTAACAGTTGATTCTTGGTCATCAGGAAGCGGTCTTTTTCAGGAGTCATGAGAACATGACCACCGGTTCTGCCTCTTGGAATGATGGTGATCTTCTGAACCTTATCAGAATATGGTAAGAAGATACCGACAACGGCATGACCAGCTTCATGGTAAGCGACTTGTCTTCTTTCAGCTTCTTCAAGATGAGAGCGTTTGGCTGGGCCAGAGATGGCTCTGTCGATTGCTTCATCAATATCGGCAACAGTAATTGCGCTTCTGTTGGATCTGACAGCCAAGATAGCAGCATCGTTCATGATGTTTGCTAAATCAGCACCAGAGAAACCAACGGTTCTGGAAGCGATGTTGTCAAAGGAGACATCAGGAGCAAGTTTCTTGTTTCTGGAATGAACTTTCAAGATAGCGGCTCTACCAGCTTTATCTGGTAAGTCGACAGTGATTCTTCTGTCGAAACGACCAGGTCTGGTCAAAGCAGGATCGAGAACATCGTCTCTGTTGGTGGCGGCCATGACGATAATACCGTTATTATCTTCAAAGCCATCCATTTCAACTAGTAATTCATTCAAGGTCTGTTCACGTTCATCGTTACCGCCACCAAGACCAGCACCTCTTTGACGACCGACAGCGTCGATTTCATCAATGAAGATTAAGCATGGAGCGTTTTGTTTTGCAGTCTTGAATAAGGAACGGACTCTACTAGCACCGACACCGACATACATTTCGACAAAGTCGGAACCGGAGATGGAATAGAATGGGACATTGGCTTCGCCGGCAACAGCCTTGGCAAGCAAGGTTTTACCGGTACCTGGCGGGCCGACAAGTAAGACACCATGTGGCAGTTTAGCACCTAATCTGGTGTATTTATCTGTAGCGTGGAAGTAATCAACCATTTCCACTAATTCGGCTTTGCATTCGTCGCAGCCTGCGACGTCGCTGAAGCGAACTTTGCTGCCGGTCTGTTTCTTGGCGACATTGTTGACAAATCCAGACATTGGATTGCCACCGTTTCCACCCATGGAGCGGAACATTCTGCTGAGGAAGACAAATAAGACGATAACTACTAAGACACCTAAGACTAAGGGTAAGACCCAGGACCAATCGGTTGAGGTTTCAATCTGAGTGGCATAGGTTATACCAAAGACATAATAACTATCGTGAGAGATGATTTTAGCGACATAGCCTTCATAGAAGTCACGATCTAAGGTAGCTTGGAACTTTTCAGTGACGAATCCACCTTTGGCGTTAGCACTGACAACGTTATAGGTACCAGTGAGATAAACAATTTCGTTTGTCTGATTGGACAAGATAACGTTGAGGACGACTTTGTTGTTTTTGCCATCAAGTAAAAGCTTGGCTAATTCACCTTCGGACCCAGAAACAACAATTGAGCCAAACTCTTTGGCTGTGCTGTTGTATCCAGCTAAATCTGGATAGCCTTCTGGGGTGGAATCAATTGTTCCATCGTTATCGACATCAACAGAATAGACTACGGCATTGTTTCCATAGTACTTCACGTTGGAAGTGGTACGGAAAGCGAAGAAATAGATAAGTAGACCGACTAATGTAATGAATGCGATGCCGATTAGAATCAATGGCCAATAACCATGAGATGCAGGTCTGTTGTTACCAGATGGTCTTGGTGAATTGTGGTGTTTGTTTTCACCACCATCTTCACTCGAGAAGTTCATCTCAACGGGTGTATCATTCACAGGGGTAGTCACGTCAAATTTCATTTCAATTTCGTTCATTGATACCTCCTTTGTTGTTTTTTAGACATACAGGAATATCATAGAATATAGCTATATCATTTTCAAGAAAAACGACTTGAAAAACGTTTCAAGTAAATTTTGTTAGTTATCGAGTTTTTTAAGAAAAATAGTTCGATGAAAAAACAATCAAATATGACAAGATTTGTCATAATTTTTTTGCTTTCTTTTTTTCTTTTATATATATAAATAGGAATGAGGTTGAAATTCAGAATCAAATTTGATTTTTCTTTTGGTAAAGCAGATTAAGGCTAGTTGTTTTTATGTTCTATTATGCTTAATCTTTGTTTAGCTTCATCGCATTTGCATGCAATGAATCCTGAATTTGTATCCTTCAATTTCGAAATCCTGTATGGTATCTTTGTAATCAATGGATTTTCGAAACTCATCATTC
>CACXYG010000161.1 GCA_902771745.1 uncultured Erysipelotrichaceae bacterium
AATCTGGTTGTATTCAAAAAGTTTCTGCACCAAAGTTCTTTGATATAACATCAAATCTTTATCCTGACAATCATAGATTTCACCGCTGTTTAGCATGTGATGATACTTCTTATCTAATTCATTTTTCATATGTAACACTCCGTAAAGGTCTAACTGTTTTAGTAAATAACATTTTACTATTTTGTCTAACTCCATTAAAATAGGAACGTCATGAAAAAACAAATTCCATTTGAAATCATATATCAGGATAAAGATATTATGGCAGTCTATAAGAAGTCCGGCCTCTTGACCATCGGTACTCCCAAAGATCCGGATCATAACCTTTATCACTATGTCAGAGAATACTTAAACCTTCATCGTGAGAAGTGTTTTATCGTTCATCGTTTGGATAGAGATACCTCTGGTATCGTTCTTTTTGCTAAGTCTTTTGAGATGAAAGAAAAATTACAAAAGACCTTTGAAGAAAGAAATGTTATCCGTAAATACGAAGCGGTGGTCAGAGAACATCTGCCATTAGATATCAAAAAGAAGGTTGTTCAATACCTGTTCTACGATAAAAGAAGCGGTCGCGTCTTCATCGCCAATCCTAAAGAGAGAAAAGGTTTAGAAGCTATCACCTACATTAGAACAAACAACTATATTGATTTAGGTACGGTTTTAGATATCAACATTGAAACCGGACGTCAAAATCAGATTCGTCTTGCTCTTCACTCCCTTCACTATACCCTCATTGGCGATAGCAAGTACGCCCATGATGAAGCAAAGAAAATGTTACTTAACGAATATTATTTAGAGTTACCAACCTATCTAAAATTGAAACAGAATGTTTTTACCACAAGACCATTGTGGCTCATCAATAAGAAGGAAGATTAATATGGTTATTACGATGGTTATTGATCTCTACGGAGACAAAAACAACGGCACCACAGTCACCGGTATGAGAACCTGTGAACGACTTCTTGCCTTAGGTCATGAAGTCAGAGTTATCGCTTATATGCCAGATCATATCCAAGGGAATGAAGTCAATGGCGTCAAGGTTTTACGTTGTAAGAAAGCTATCGTACCTATCTTTGAAGGATTGATTGAATCAGAAGGTTTCACCTTTGGTAAAACCACCGAAAAAGAAATCGCTGATTTCATCAAAGGCAGCGATGTTGTTCATATCATGTTCCCCTTCCCACTGGAAGCCAAGTGTAGAAAAGTAGCCAAAGCCATGGGTATTCCGATTACCGGTGCTTACCATCTCCAGCCAGAAAACATCACCTATGCGATTCATTTAGGTAAGATTCCACCAGTCAACAGTCTTTTATATCATTGGTTCAAACGTTGGATGTATCGTCATATCAGAACGATTCACACCCCCAGCGAAACCATGAAGCAAGAGATGCTTGCTCATCACTACAAAGGTGATATTCATGCAATATCTAATGGTGTTTCTCAGTTCATGCATCCCATTGAAGTGAGTAAACCAGAAAAATACAAAGATAAATATGTCATCGTCATGGTCGGTCGTCTTGCCTATGAGAAAAGACAAGATCTTATCATCAAAGCCATCGGACATTCCAAATATAACGATAAGATTCAACTGATCTTATGTGGACAAGGTCCAGAAAAAGCCCACTACGAGAAGTTATCCAAAAAGTTGTTGAAGAATCCGATTCAGATCAAATTTGTCAAACAACCCGAATTAAGAGAAATCCTAAATTGGTGTGACTTATACGTCCATGCTTCTGATATTGAAAGTGAAGCTATCGCTTGTATTGAAGCGTTTGCCTGTGGTGCTGTTCCAGTTATCTCGGATTCTCCATATACAGCTACTCGTCACTTCTCGTTAGATGAACACTGTCTTTTCAGACATGGTAAATACAAATCCTTACGACAAGAGATTGAATTCTTCATCGAACATCCAGAATATAAAGAATCTTTAAAGCCAAAATATGTCGAATATTCCAAGACCTTCGATGTCAAAGATAAGGTTGAAGATCTTGTCGAAGTCATGAAGTTAGAAATCGCCCGTGATCAGGAAGATAAGAAATTAAATAGAACTTATTATTCCAGCATGCGTGAAAGAAGAAGACTTCGTAAAGTCGCCAGAAAAGCAGGTATCACTCATCCCTATATCTATAAAAAAGACGTCTATCATTCCAAAGAAAAACAATCCTGGGAAAAATAAATTATGCTTCTTCCAGAGTAGAGAATTTCTACTATGGAAGAAGCTATTTTGATTTATAATAAGAAAAAGGGAATTTAACTATGGAGAATCAAAGCATTTATCAAAGGCTTGTGGAAGGCAATCAGAAATATATCAAAGCCAGTAAGATGACTGGTGAGATATCCAGTGCCATCAGAAAAGAAACTGCCCAAGAGGGTCAACATCCTTTTATCACCATCATCACTTGTTCGGATAGTCGAGTGATTCCAGAAGCGATATTCAGTTGTGGTATTGGTGAAGTGTTCACCATCCGTGTTGCTGGTAATGTCATCTCTGATGAAGTGCTTGGTTCTATTGAATATGCAACCTCTCATTTACATACGCCAGTTGTGATGGTGCTTGGTCATACGCATTGTGGTGCGATTCATTCTTGTCTACATGGTGAGAGTTCTGGCTATGTCACGTCCTTGATGGACTCTATCAAAGCTTGTATTAAAGACGAAAAAGATGAGACAAAAGCTTCGATATTAAATATCTTAGGACAGGCAAAAACAATCCAGTCGAAACTGGATTGTCATGCTTTTGAAGTCGTTCCTGCTATCTATGATATTGAGTCAGGTAGAGTACGTTTCTTAGATTAAGCTTTTAACTTCTTGATCAGTTCTTTGACCTGTAAATGAAGTTCGCTTTTCTTACCATCGGTATGAAGAATATAATCGAAGGAATTCATCTTATTGAAGTTTGCTCGAGAGGGGTCTTCTCCCCTCTCTTTTAAATGCTCTGTCGAAAGTTGAATAAAGTCGTGTATTGCTATATAATAATTCTGAAATTTTATATTTCTAATTTGTGAGGTAGGGCATGATTTACGAATACATTATGAATACTTTTAAAAAAGGAGAACCTATCTTTTTAGATGAAATTCCAGGTTCTTCAAAAGATGTCGTCAGACAAGAGATGAAAAGGCTAACTGATGACAACAAGTTAGAGAGATTATATAACGGGGTTTACTATATTCCCTATCAAACGATATTAGGCACCAAAGGAAAAATATCAATTGATCAGTTCATTGATAAAAAGTATTTTTTGGTGGGTGGTTTCTTTGTCGGACTCTCCTTAGTGAATCAATATGGGTTCACTTCCCAAAATTCCAGTGTCTATGAAATTTGTTCGAATGAAGCAACCACGAAACAAAGAAAATATTGTATAGATGGTAATAACATTATTGTTTATAAACCATTGACCACAATTACAAAAGAGAATGTTAGAGAACTAGAATTTTTGTATTTGATGACCGTGATTGATAAATTCAAAGAAATCAGAGGAAGTGAATATCAGAGCAAATTAAGGCAATATATAGAAAAAAGAAAGATTGATTTTGAGATTGTGAAGAAATATCTTTCGTTATTTCCTGATGTGGTCTACAAAAACATTTATGAAGGAGGAATCATGAATGAATTGGTATGGTGATTATAGAAATACGTGGAAAGAAATTATTGAAACAGTTTCTGGTGAAGAAAAAAGAAGCAGTATTATTGTTGAAAAAGATTTAATTCAATCTTTATTTCTTTAAAACTCTATAGTGCACGTGAGGGATAAAAGAGTCAGTCTTTATCGATGTTTTCTGGATCTTTCCAGTCACGATAGCGCAATTTAGTGCGCTTTTT
>CACXYG010000162.1 GCA_902771745.1 uncultured Erysipelotrichaceae bacterium
TAAAGCCTTTGATGATGCAAGAAAGGTTGTAGCCAAATTCATCAACGCTAAAAGTCCTGAGGAAGTCATCTTCACCTCTGGTGATACCCAAGCGTTAAATGAAGTGGCTTATGGTTTGATTCCATTATTGAAGAAAGGTGATGAAATCATCCTTTCTCAATCAGAGCACGCATCTAACGTCTTACCTTGGTTTGAAGTGGCCAAAATCACCGGTGCTACAATCAAGTATGTCATGCTCGATCACAAAGGCAAGGTTACTCCTGCTGGCTTAAAAGATGTCATTTCTTCTAAGACCAAGGTCGTCTCTCTAGCCTCAGTGAGCAACGTCATGGGTTATACCATCGAGGTAAAAGAATTAGCCAAGATCGCTCATGAATACGGAGCTATCTATATTGATGATGCCGCCCAATCCATCGCTCATATGAAAACCGATGTTCAGGAAAGTGATGTCGATATCCTAGTCTTCTCCGGTCATAAGATGGTCGGTCCCACCGGCATTGGTGTCCTATATGGAAAGATGAATATCTTAGAGCAGTTACATCCTCTCCTTTATGGCGGTGAGATGAACGCTCGTTTCCATAGCGATGGCTATCTCTCCTTGGATGATGTTCCCTACCGCTTTGAAGCAGGTACTCAAAACGTCGCAGGAGTGCTTGGTCTAGCTGCTGCTTGTCAGTATCTAGAAAAAATCGGCTTTGATGCCATTAAAGAACATGAAGCTCAACTTAGAAGATTAGCCATTGCCGGCTTAAAGAAGAACGGCAATGCCATCATCTATAATGAAGATGCTGATACTGGTATCATCACCTTCAATATCAAGAATGTTTTCCCTCAGGACACTGCTACCTATCTTTCTCACAAGGGTGTGTTTGTTCGTTCGGGTACCCATTGTGCAAAGATTCTTCCAGAATTCATGCACGTGGATGGTACCGTTCGTGCTTCCTTGTACTTATATAATACCAAGGAAGATATTGAGGCTTTTGTCAAAGCCTGTGCAACTGCGGAGGATTATTTAGATGCCTTTTTCGATTGATAATCAAGAGATGATGAGACAAATCATCGTCGATAACTACCAGAATCCTCGCAACTATCAAGAAGTTACGGATCCTAGATACATCACCATTCATATGGATAGTGCATCCTGCATTGATGATATCTATGTTCATGTCTTAATTGAAGGTGGCTTAATCAAGGACTGCAAGTGGCATGGTAAAGGTTGTGCGATTTCGACCGCCTCTACTTCTATCATGACCGAGTTAGTTCTTGGTAAAACCATGGAAGAAGCTACTTCTATTATGAATGAATTCAACAAGATGTTAGATGGCAAGGATTTTGACGAGGATGTCCTTGATGAAGCCATCTGCTTCATCAACGTCAACCGTCAGCCAAGCCGTATCACCTGCGCCAATATTTCCTGGCGTGGTTTGCAAAAGGCGTTTATCGAGGAGGAGAAGAAAGAACATGAATGACGAAGAAAAAGAATTACTCGATAATGACAACCGTGCCAAATTCGAGTTCCGCGATAAGGATATCTCCGTCTATAAGACTCCCAAAGGTCTAGATGAAAACACGGTTAAAGAAATCTCCAAAATCAAAGGGGAACCGGATTGGATGCTCGAATTCCGTTTGAAATCTTTAAAAGAATTCTTCAAACATCCAAACCCCAGCTTTGGTCCTGATCTTTCCTTTATCGACTTCCAGGATTACACTTACTACACCAAGATCAGCGACAAGGTTGCCGACAACTGGGAAGAAGTTCCTGATGAAGTCAAATCCACCTTTAACAAGCTTGGTATTCCTGAGGCCGAACAGAAATTCTTAGCCGGTGTCACCACCCAATACGAATCCGAAGCGGTCTATTCCAACATGCTTAAGGAAGTCAATGACCAGGGTGTCATCTTCCTTGATATGGATACGGGTTTAAAAGAATACCCAGAGATTGTCAAAAAGTACTTTGGTAAACTTGTTCCTCCACAGGATAACAAGTATGCCGCCTTAAATAGCGCTGTCTGGTCTGGTGGCTCCTTCATCTACGTTCCTAAAGGCGTCAAGTTAGAAAAACCATTACAGTCTTACTTCCGTATCAACAACAAGCGTTCCGGTCAGTTTGAAAGAACCCTGATTATCGTCGATGATGATGCGGAGATCAATTATGTCGAAGGCTGTACAGCCCCGATGTACTCTCAGGAATCTTTACACGCTGCCATCGTTGAAATCTTTGTTGGCAAACGTGCCAAGATGAGATATACCACCATTCAGAACTGGTCCAACTCCATTCTGAACCTGGTCACCCAGAGAGCCATCGTTGACGATGATGGCTTGATGGAATGGGTCGATGGCAACATCGGTTCCAAGCTCTGCATGAAGTATCCTTGCGTCGTCTTAAAAGGTGACCGTTCGAGAGGCTCTACCATCTCTATTGCGGTTGCTAGCGCAGGTCAATACCAGGATACGGGTGCTAAGATGATTCACTTAGGAAGAGACACTTCCTCTAATATCATCTCCAAATCTATTTGTAGAGATGGCGGTACTGCAAACTTCCGCGGTTACTGCTCTATCGCCAAGACTGCCGAGAATTCCAAGATTCATGAAGAATGCGATACTTTGATTCTTGATGATCATTCCTATTCCGACACGATTCCAAACAACATCGTCAATAACGCTTCTAGCTTCTTAGAGCATGAAGCCAGCGTTTCTAAGATCAATGAAGATCAGCTCTTCTATCTCATGAGCAGAGGCTTATCCGAAGCCGCTGCCACCCAGATGATCGTCATGGGCTTCTTAGAACCATTTGCAAAAGAATTACCTATGGAGTATGCTGTTGAACTGAATCAGCTCATCAAGATGGATATGAGCGGTTCTGTAGGATAAAATGTTAAACCAAATACAAAATGAATATGATGTCGTTGTTGTCGGTGGCGGTCACGCCGGCACCGAAGCAGCGCATGCCGCAGCGACGATTGGCTTAAAGACATTGATGGTATGTCTCAATTTTAAAATGGTCGCAAATATGCCTTGTAATCCCCATATCGGTGGATCCGCTAAAGGTATTGTCGTTAGAGAAATCGATGCTCTTGGTGGCATCATGGCCCGTATGGCCGACATGAAAGGTTCTCTTCTTCAGATCAAGGAACTCAACACTTCCAAAGGCCCTGGTGTCAGATGCTTAAGAGCCCAAGAAGATAAACTTGGCTATCCCAAGAATGTTCAGAACTATCTTTTGACGGTAGAGAATCTTGATATCGTCGAAGACGAAGTTAAAAAGATTGATGTGGTTGACCATGTGGTCAAAGGTGTCATTCTAGAACACCATGACTATATCAAGACCAAAGCTATCATCTTAGCCACTGGTACCCATATGGAAGCAAGAATTCTTCGTGGACATGTCATCAAAGATGAGGGTCCTGATGGAGAAAAATCCAGCCATGGTTTATCTGCTTCTATCGCCTCTCTTGGTCTTCACATGCTTCGCTTAAAGACGGGTACACCACCACGTCTTGATCCTGATAGCATCGATTTTGATATCCTGAAACCGGAACTTGGTGGAGATGGACATTTTGCTTTCTCTTATGATACAACTGAGTATATGAGACAGGATGAGATGGTCCCTTGTCATTTGACCTATACCAATGAGAAAACCCATCAGATTATCCGTGAACACCTTTCTGAAAGCGCCATGTATGGCGGATTCCCTGTCATTTGACCTACACCAATGAAAAGACCCATCAGATCATCCGTGAACACTTGTCGGAAAGTGCGATGTATGGTGGCGTTGTCGAAGGTGTTGGTCCTCGTTATTGTCCAAGTATCGAAGATAAGGTGGTTCGTTTTTCCGATAAGCCTCGTCATCAGCTCTTCTTGGAACCAGAATCTTTAGGAATGAAGTCTATCTATGTCGATGGTTTATCTACTTCTATGCCAGTAGAAGTACAAGAAGAAATCGTTCATTCCATCGTCGGTCTAGAACATGCAAAATTCTTGAAGTACGCCTATGCCATTGAATATGATTCCATTGAACCTAGCCAGTTAGAACATACTCTTCAGGTAAGAGATTTCCCAGGTTTATATGTCTGTGGTCAAATCGCATCGACCTCTGGTTATGAAGAAGCTGCCGCTCTTGGTTTGATGGCTGGTATCAACGCTTCTATGTGGATCAAAGGTCAAGAACCATTAATCTTACAAAGAGATGAAGCCTATATCGGTATCAT
>CACXYG010000163.1 GCA_902771745.1 uncultured Erysipelotrichaceae bacterium
GGTTTAAAGGCCTTAGGTAAAACCGATTTTCAGGCGGTAGGTTTTGCAGGTGACGGCGGTACCGCTGACATCGGTCTGCAGGCTTTATCTGGTGCTATCGATAGAGATGACGATATTCTTTATATCGAAAGTCAGAAGCACTACATCTATTTCCATTGCAACAAAGAGACTTATCGCTTGAGAGGAAGTCTTGAAGATATCCAGAATGAATTCTTAACCTCTGGTTTTTCTAAGATCAACCGTTCTATCATCGTCAATTTGGTCAAAGTCTCCGACTATTCTCATACCGATGTCACCATCGAAGAGGAAGTCCTTCCTTTAAGTCGTGTCTACAAGAGTGACTTCTTAAGAGATTTGACCCAGTTTATCGGAAAAGAGCAATAATTATGAATCCAGCAGAAATCTTTTCGATTCAATATTATCACGGATATATCTTGCAACTTTTCGCTGCAGAATTGCTTTTCCTTCCAATACTAAAACATCGTAACTATTTCTATTTAAGACTTGTCATCGCTTTTTTGATCTATGGTTTTTTATCCATCATCTTTACTAACCTCATCATCAAAGTAGCGACTGGTTTATCCTCCATCACCATCTTCTTGATTTCTCTTGGCATGTGTGCCTTTATCTACAAGAACAAATTCAAGGATATTCTCTTTTGCTGTGTGGGTGCTCAACTATTACAAAACCTCTCTCACAACATCGAAATGCTGATTTATCTGCCGTTGAAAGAATATTTCTCTTCTGTCGGATGGTTCTTCTTATCCTTTGGTGTCATGATCATCATATATGCCCTGGCTTACTTTACCATCATCACCAAGATGAAACAAAGTGAAGAGATCAACATTCCTAGCGGTGGTGCTTTTGGTATTGCGGTTGTCTCAGCTTTGTTCTGTTACTTCATTCAGTTTGCTTTACAGGTTTATCATCTAGATGTCTATTGGGTCAGTGCCTTACCACTATTACTTTGTGATGTTCTTGCCTTGATTGTCGCGTTTGGTTTACTTTCCTATCGCAACAAACAAGAGGAAAACATGGAACTAGAACGTTTTATCAGTCAATCCAATAAGAATTATGAATTCGTCAAATCCAATATCGATTTATTAAATCTCAAAGCACACGACTTAAAACACTTCATCTCCGATACCAGAGCCAAAACCAGTATGGATGATGAAGGCTTAAAAGAATTACAGAAAACCATTGAAGATTATGAAGCGATGGCAAAAACTGGTAACAAGACATTAGACTACGTTCTTACCGATAAAGGCTATAACTGCCAGAAGTTGAACATTCCATTCACGTTCTCTGTCGATGGTCTTTGCTTATCCTTCATGAAATCCAGCGATTTGGTTTCCTTATTTGGAAACCTTCTTTCCAATGCCATCGAAGCCGAAGGGAAGCTTGCCAACAAAGATCAGGCCTACATCCTTTTGAAAGTGGCTGAAAAAGGTAAAATGGTCTCTCTTCATATCGAAAACTATTATCCGGAGAAAGTCATCTTCAAAGATGGCCTTCCACAAACCAGCAAAGAAGATTCCAGATACCATGGTTTTGGTGTTAAAAGTATCCATTATATCGTGAAAAAATATCATGGAACGATGTTCATCCAACAGGAGAACAACGTCTATGAAGTCAATATTTTATTCCCCAAACAAGAAGAAAAAGTCCTACCTAAGAAGTGAAATGTAACGGGTTCCAAATGACATTTCTTGCCAAAATCGTTCTTCTTTTTGCCAAAAGTCAGCAAGGTGTTTTTTAATCATGTATGCTTTGCTGGAGAAACGAACTCGAGCTAAGTTTCTCGACAATTGAAAGGAACAAATCAGATGAAGAAAATTGGAAAACCTGGTTTATGGCGTTCTTTATTAGCTGGTTCTACCGTTTTGATGGCTATTTCCATCGGTGGTAGTGTCGTCACCAAAGAATGGTCTGGCTATATCAACAAGTTTTTAGGTACTAGCAGCACTAAGATCGTCACAAACGAAAATTCGAACGAAGATCCTATCCATTTTGCATCCAAATATTCAAAGTACACTGACGTTCTTGCCAACGCCAGATCAGTAGCCAAGCAGGCTCAGGCCGAAGGTACGGTCTTAATGACCAACAAGAACAATGCGTTACCATTAGCAAAAAACAGCAAAGTTACTTTATTCAGCTACAATAGTGTTGATGTGGCTTTAGGCGGCACTGGTTCTGGTGGTGTTGTCTCCTCTGCTGACAGAAAATATGACCTCAAGAAGGCTTGTGAAAACAAGTTAGATGTCAATGAAACTGTCTACAACTTCTATCAGGACAAGTATGACAACAAAGTCAACTTTGTTGAGCAGAAGGGTTGGGGTGGTACCACCTTGAACTTCCGTGCCATCAACAGTGTCAACGAATTGAATTACTCGGAATTTACCACTACCGAGACAAGTTCTTTTGCCTCCTATGGTGATGCCGCTATCTTCATCTTAACCAGAATCGGTGGTGAAGGTACTGACTTAAAGGCTGAATACTTAGAATTGACCGAGAATGAAAAATCTATTCTCTCGGCGATGAAGAGTGGCCCATTCTCTAAGAGAATCGTCTTACTGAACACCTTCAACACGCCAAATATTGGCTGGTTGGATGAATACGATATCGATGCTTGTTTATACATCGGTGGTCCTGGTGAAGTCGGCTTGGATGCTGTCACTGATATCTTAGTTGGTGATATCACTCCTTCCGGTCACCTTGGCGACACCTACGTCAAGGATATTTCCTCTGCTCCAGCGATGCAGAACTTTGGTGATTTTACCTATGCTAACAAAGATAGCATCACCAACAAAGATTCCCAGAAGTACCTCATGTACAACGAAGGCATCTACGTCGGTTATCGTTATTATGAAACTCGTTATGAAGATAGTGTCTTAAACGCTGGTAATGCGACTGCTGCTGTTGGTACTTCCGCTGCCAGTTGGAAGTATGAAGATGAAGTCATCTTCCCATTCGGTTATGGTTTATCCTATGCTGATTTCACTCAGACTTTAGATAACGTCAACGTTGATTGGAACAACAAAAAAGCTGATGTTACCGTAACCGTCAAGAACAATTCTGCTACCTACTCTGGTAAGGATGTCATCCAAGTCTACGCTCAATCACCATACACAGCAGGTGGTATCGAAAAGTCTGCTATCCAGCTCTGTGGTTTTGAAAAGACTGTGGAACTCGCTCCAGGTGCTTCTGCTACCTACACAGTTTCTGTCGATCTTGCTGACATTGCCTCTTATGACTACAAAAACCATAAGACTTATGTCTTAGAAGCCGGTGATTATTACTTCTCTATCGGCTCTTCTGCTCATGATGCTTTAAATAACGTCCTTGCTGCTAAAGGCAAAGGTGTTACCAACGGCATGGATGCTGCTGGTGATTCTTCAAAAGCTTTCAAGGCTAACAAGGCCAACTTCAATAAGGACGAATATCGTCTTTCCTCTCAGAACACCTCCATCACCAACCAGTTTGATAATGTAGATATCAACACCTATGTTGGTGGCACCTCTGATGAAGTCACCTACTTATCTCGTAACCATTGGGATACCACTTGGCCAAAGAACATGACTGGCTTCAGCGCTACCGATAAGATGATTGCTGAAATGGATTCCTACTACTCTGAACAGAGTGACGGCACTACCAAACCAAGCGCCTATACTCCAGGT
>CACXYG010000164.1 GCA_902771745.1 uncultured Erysipelotrichaceae bacterium
TCTTCTTTTGTTTCTTCCATAACAGAAAAATCCTCCTTTCGGAGGATAGAGTACGATGAATGCCGGACTGGTTAAAGACACATTATCTATTCAGCATACAAATATCTTCTCGATATATCTCATATTGACAACGAAAGACTGATTACAACGAGCAAAAGTATTAGGAAGTGAAATCTCTTCTAACACTTTTTTGAAGACACCATACTGAACATAGTTTTCTGTTGTTGTGTGGAAAGTAATGTAATGACCATTAACTTCGAGATAAGTGATATCAGAAAGATGAACAGCAGTCTTTTCTTTATTCTTACCAGGAAGTAATATCGTTTTATCCTCATTGCTCTTGGACTGTAAAGCGGCTCTATCTAAAGTCATTTTGAATTCAGAAAAATCTGAAGGTTTTGGCAAATAATCAAATGCTTGATACTTGTAACCTTGTCTTGCTAATTGACTCATGTTAGTGACAAACACCAATAAAGTAGAATCATTTTTTTCTCTAATTCTTTCTGCAACAGCAAAACCATCAAGAGGGCTCATTTCCACATCTAAGAAAATCATATCGTATTGAGAATGGAATGCTTCTAAAAAAGAGGGCCCATCTTGAAAAGTGTCTACTGAAAAGACAACACCTAATTTCTCAAAATAGGAATTCAGGTATTGAGAAAGAATGGAAGCATCGCTAGGATTATCATCAACAATGGCAAATCGAATCATAAAAAATCAAAAATAGAATAAAGTTTTCCATAAAAGTTTGCAACAAAATTTCAAAGGCAAGAAGGTCAATTCTTTCCTTCTTTTTTTCTTTTCTAAAGAAAAGGAATAAAAGAATTTTTTAATTAAAAAAATTAAAATAAGATAAAAATGCTGTTTGTATATAAAGATTTAGGTCTACAATTTATGCGTTAGTCATATATAAAGAAAAACAACCAAAGAAAAAGTGGTAGCAACGATTGCGGCCCAAGGTCGGAGTCGTACTGGACTACCTGCAATTATTATAAGGTAGAGATAAGTCAATTTGCCAATTGCATATTATTTGTACTATAATGATGGCATGAAAAAGATGAAAGTAATTACGATTTCTTTATTGTGTCTTTGTTTAACGTCCTGCTTTAAGACAAACAAAGGAGTCCCTGAGCGTTTTGATATCGTCTACACAGATGAGGCAATCGATAAAGATGCACTCGATCAGTATTTCATGTCCCACGAAGATTTATATCCCTCCTATCAAGAATTGAAAGAAAATGTTCCTGATCTTCTTGATCACACTAAGGCGATTAATCTTGTTGGTGATCTAAGTGCAGAAAATATTACCATGTTCCGCTTTTCCGGAAATGAAAATGGCTTCTTGGATGATGCTACTTTTGTATTGGAGAAGGATGATACTGGAAATCATTATTCTAGCCTAGGTCCCTCTTTTGGCGGATTTGGTGTCACTGAGTTTATCCGTCGTTCTGGTAATGCGGGTGCCTGGATATATTTCTTATATTCTTATGGTAGTGGAATTCATAGAACCTCACTTGGTGCCTATGAGCTAGGAAAGCATCAAACTTATAAATTTGATGATCTGAATCTTCAAAGCAACCTGGATTATACTTTGGTCATCGATGAGAATAGAAAAATTAATATTCATGAAGCAACAATTGATCATGAGTATGATAAAGATGGTTTTAGTACCTTCAGTATATCCAAAGGGGATTTAGTATTATCTGACATCGATGAATATCAGATAAAAAAATAGGTTGTAGATAAACAATCTCTTAATATAGATAACTGCTTGATAACTAAGAATTTCGAAAATAAATTCTCTGTTTTGTCTTGGTATTTTCCAGGATTTTTCTTTTCGTTGATGGCACGAATGACAATCCAGACGATACCAGCTAAGATTTTCATCGTTAAGAAGAGGTCACAACCAGCACGGAAGGAAAGATCGTACATGCTCTTGTTGCCTCTCCAGACAAACATATCGGAGATGACGGTGCCTTCAAAGCCCCATTCATTTCTTAAGATAGTTTCGTCCTGATAACTGACCTGATCGAGATATTCATCATAATATGGATCATTATGATCAAGGCCTCTCATGTCAGAGGCTTTTGAAACCTTGAAAAAACGCACCACAATAGTGGTAATTATCGGTTCACATGAAATAATGGTCCTGATTTAATAATCAGGACCAATCTTGAAAATCTTATTGATGGATAATTACTTTGTCTTTCTTGTCTAAGCCACTAACATCACATTTGCCATCTTTGCATTTGACATGAATTTCCGTAAATGGATTGGCAAGAGTAGAGTCATCCTCATAATAACGATAGATGAATTCTCCTTCTTCTAATGGGTAGATGTGGAAGACGTTTTTTCCCTTTTCCATCAGAGGAATGACAGAACCCTCTTTAATGAAGTAGACAGGAAGATTACCAGGTTTGTTTTGGATGGTTTGCTTTCCTGTTACTACTTGATTGTTGTAATACCAGCGACCTTCGGGAAGAAGAACTTCAACTTCTTCTTTTCCCTCATCAAAGATTGGAGCGGCAAGAATGTGATTGCCACAGAAGAAGCAATCAGCTTCTTCATCATAATCCGGATATTTCAAAAATGCTGGATATATCATTGGATGATAAGACTCTATTGCATTCATTGCTTCGCTATAAAGATAAGGAAGCAACTTTTTTCTTAATTCAAAAAGGCTTACTACTTGTTCCTTGAGTTCTGGATATAACCAAGGCATGGTGGATGACCCATCTGGATTCCAGGAATGAAGACAGAATCGCGGAGTGAAAAGACCGTATTGAATCCAGCGTAAGAAGAGTTCTTTTTCTGGTTTTGGTCCAGCAAAACCGCCGATATCCTGACCGATAAAAGTATAACCGGTTAAAGCGCTGGTCATCGCCATCTTGTGATTGCCTCGGAACTCTTTAAATGAAGTGTTGTTATCACCAGTCCAGGTCTGAACAATTCTCTGGAAACCAGCAACACCACTTCTGCTGACAGCCATATGTCTTTTCTTCTGATCGACTGCTTCATTTGATGCCATCGACATCAATAACGGGAATAAAGGACGAATCCTTTTAGCCGGAAGAGGATTACCAAAACCATCCGCTAGGATATCCTCGTCATGAATGTCGTATTCGTTGTTATCATTCCAGATGGAAAGATAACCTAGATCGACAAGGTTTTCTTTCACACACTTGGTCCAGAATTCATAGGCTTTATCGTTGGTGAAATCGAGGTAACTAGCCATACCTCCCCAGAAGGGGAAGGTGGCTGGTGTGCCATCTTTATAATGTAAGAACCATCCTTTTTTAGCGATTTTCTCATAAAGTGGATGATCGGTTAAGAAGGCGGGTTTGATGTTTGGTAAGAATTCTATACCCGCTTTCCTGAATTCATTGGCAAAGCCTTCAGGATCAGGGAATTTATCTTTGTTCCAATGGAAAACATATCTCTTTTCACCGATTTGTGTGTAGCCGCTGGAAAGATAGAAACCACCACAATCGATATGATATTCGTCACATTTCGCTTTGAAATTTCTCAGTTCTTTAACCGGATTATCAGAGTCGGTATAGTTCATGGTGGACCCACAATATTTGAAACTCCATTTGGGTGGAAGGAACGATTTACCCGTGAGATAAGTA
>CACXYG010000165.1 GCA_902771745.1 uncultured Erysipelotrichaceae bacterium
CTGAAGAATTATTGAAGAGTTCTAAGAAAATCTCTACTTCTGCTGATATTGCTGCTGTTGCTGGTATTTCTGCTGGTGACACTGAAATCGGTAATACCATCGCTGAAGCTATGGATAAAGTTGGCAAAGATGGTGTCATCACTGTCGAAGAAGGTAAGGGTTTCGATACTACCTTAGATGTTGTCCAGGGTATGCAGTTCGATAAGGGCTACATCTCTCCATATATGGTCACTGATTCTGAAAAGATGGTCGCCGAACTTGAGAATGCCTACATCATGGTTACCGACCAGAAGTTAAGCAACATCCAGGACGTCTTACCAATGCTTCAGTCTGTTGTTGAAGCTCATAGACCATTACTCATCATCGCTGATGATGTTGATAACGATGTCGCTTCTACCTTAATCGTCAACAAGTTACGTGGTACTTTCAATGTTGTTGCCGTCAAGGCTCCTGAATTTGGTGATAATCAGAAGAACATCCTTCAGGATATCGCCATCATGACTGGTGCTAACTTCTACTCCAAGGATTTATCCATGCAGCTTAAGGACATCACCATCAATGATTTAGGTGCTGCCAAGAAGGTCAAAGTTACCAAGGATAACACCACTATCGTCGATGGTGCCGGTGATCCAGAATCTGTTGCTAATAGAGTTGCCGAATTACGTGGTCAGATCGAACAGGCTAAGTCCGATTATGATAAGAAGAACCTTCAGAAGAGAGTCGCTAAGCTCTCTAGCGGTGTTGCTGTCATCCGTGTTGGTGCCACCACTGAAACTGAAATGAAGGATAAGAAGTTAAGACTCGAAGATGCGATCAACGCTACTGCTGCCGCTGTTGAAGAAGGCGTTGTTGAAGGTGGCGGTATTGCTCTTATGAAGGTTTACAAGAAGTTAAAGGGTAATCTTAAGGATGACAACAGAGATGTCCAAAAGGGTATCGATGTTGTTCTCAATGCTTTGACTGCTCCTTTATATCAGATGTCTGTCAATGCCGGTTTCGATGGTAATGATGTCATCGATGCTTCTAAGGTCAGAGCTGATGAACTTGGCTTTGATGCCAAGACTGGTGAATGGATCGACATGATGGATAAGGGCATCATCGACCCAACCAAGGTCACTCGTTCTGCTGTCATGAACGCCGCTTCTATCTCTGCTTTATTCATCACCACCGAAGCTGTTGTCACCGAAGTTCCTAAGAAGGAACCTGCTATGCCAGCTGGTGCTCCAGGCATGGGTGGCATGGATTACTAATCCAAAAGACTATTCAATGGAATTTCGACCGTCTTGGGTTTACCCAAGGCGGTCTTTTGAATTAAATGTTCCATTTGTCACTCTATTTGTTAAAATATATTCGTTTCCATATTAGGTGGAGGTATGTACATGTCTGAAGAAAAGAAAAATGAAAGAGTGGTGGTAATCCAAAATTCCACTCATAAGAATGGTTCTCATATGACTATGGCTGGTTATGGCCGTGGTGTGAAGAACTTCAAATGGTGGATTTTAGGTATCTCTCTTGCTTGTGGTATTTTAGGTTATCTCGGTGCTGCTTTTGTCATCAATCCAAATCGTGAAAGCATGACGACCAACATTGAATATTCCTTGGCGCTCAATTCGGATGAGAATGGTAAGCCAGTTACTTATTTAGATGGTACTTCTTATAAGTATTCTGACATTATTTCCGAAGATAATATCCGCGGTGTCTTAGCCCAGAGTGATGAAAACGGCAATGCCATCTGGCGTTATAACTATGAAGACCTCATGAACAAGAATGCCTTTACCATCGCGCCAAAGCAATATAGTGTGACCAATGAAGAAACAACCACCATGGTTGATTCTGACACCCAGTTTATCATCACGACCACTCCAGCTGCTTTTGGCGGTGATGATAACGCTAGAAACTTCTTACGTGCCTTGGTCAAATATGAAATCGAAAGAGCTAAGAGCGCTATCGGTTCTTATTCCTTTGATTATTATCTTCCATCTAACCAGACCACTTTCCAGACATTGGAATTCTCCACCATGGTTGAACAATTAGGTAACCAGTTCAAGTATCTCTCTTCTGCTTATGGCAAGATGATGAGCAAGTTTAGTGGCTCCTTTGTCGTCGATGGTAAGAAAATCTCTGATTACTATCGTGACTTTACTGCCAACTATACCGAAAGTCAGTTTGCTTCTTTATCCGGTCGTTTATTAAATGACAAGTTGGTCAATATCTCTTCTGAAACGGAAGCGGAAGCCAAGGTCAACGAATATGCGAACTTGAAAGCCTCTTATGAGAAAGACTTCAAGGAAATTCTTCCCGAATTGAACACCAATCGTTCCTTGTTGGCTAGTTTGACTGCTATTTCTCAGCCAACCGAAAATATCTCTGAACAGATCAATGAATTGACCACTTCTATTGAATCTTTGCAGAAGAAGAAACAGAAGATGATCCTCGAGTTAGAGAATATCGGTTATTCCGTTACAGAAACGGATACCGCCATCACCGTCAAGGAATTAACATCTGCTGATGAAGGCTATGAAGATACTTATCTTTATAAGTTGAGAAATCATACCCCAGAATGGATTGCTTCTTGTGTCACCTTCAAGACAGATTTATGTGTCTTATATGCTTCTTTGGATACGGATACTGATTCCGCATCAAGAATCTATAGAACTGCTTATCAGACTGGTAACTACAACACCATCATCGTCTCGGAAGCCAACATGGGTACCTTGACTGGTCATATCAGCAATATGTTAGTTGCTGGTGTTGGCATTGTCGGTGGCTATGTCGTCTCCTCCTTCATCTTTGCTGAAATCTATATCAACAAAGATGCGAAGAAAAAAGAAGAAACTGCTGAATAATAACGTATTTGAAGGCTGAGTAATCGGCCTTCTTTTTAATGGCAACTTGATTTTTATCTTTTGGCTTGTGGAATTTTTTAGGAAACTTGTAAAAGTTGAAAAAATTGACTTTTTTAGGAAAAAAGATAACTTATCCTTATATATTTGCTATAATTTTATGTGGATGGAGGATATTTTTAATGGAAGAAAGAAAAGATGATCTTTACATCACGCATACGAATTTACTATCTTGCGAGGATGTCGTTGCCTATTTGTGGAAGAAGTGTGATAAGGTCTCTTCTCCATTCAAACCCGATGGTGCAGAAAGCATTGACGATAAGGTCACTTATGGTGACAAGATGGATGGCGCTTTGATCAAAAAGAGATTCCAGATTTCTTTAGAAGATACCCGTCATATGGCCTTGAAGAATCATCAGGAATATGATGTGGATACCATGGAATTCACTACCTATGACCAGGATAAGAGAGCCTTATCCACGGGTAGTCTGGTGGTCATTTATCGCCCGATTGAAAAGTTTTATTATGTTCTTCTTGCCAACAATGAAACTGAATTGAAATTGATGGTGAAATGCATTCAGAAGAAGAAACTATTTGATTCCTTCCCAACGGAGACGGTGTCGTTTTATTAAGGATTTATGCTGGCTGATGCCAGCTTTTTAATTATATGATAGATATTCCTAGATACGGTGTGCTGGGTTTTAAGTTTTTCCGATAAATGCTATAATTTTCATGCTACATAACTGAGATTCGAGAGATGGTCAGAAAG
>CACXYG010000166.1 GCA_902771745.1 uncultured Erysipelotrichaceae bacterium
CAGCCGAGGCGTGCTTCTCCAAGGCCTTGGAGAAGCAGGGAATACCAAGAACATGGATGTACGTCTAAATAATTATCACTTCGACTTGCAATTCAGGAAATACAAACTTTTGCTTTTTCTTTTATTTTTCCTAAAAGTCGAGCTTCATTCGTACTATAATATTTAGGTTAATTAAACCATTGAAATTAATCACAGGAGGAAATTTATAATGGGTATGTTCGATAAGTTATTAGCGAATTTAAAAGCTAAGAGAAAGACCATTGTCTTAACCGAAGGCACTGATCCAAGAATCTTGAACGCCGCATCCAGACTTCTTGCCGAAGACTTGATGGACGTCATCCTCTGCGGTAATGTTGACGAAGTCAAAGCTGCCGCTAAGGAAAACGGCTATGATGTTTCTAAAGCCACCATTCTTGATCCACTTACTTATGCAGGCTTTAATGGCATGGTCGAAACCATGGTCACCTTAAGAAAAGGTAAGATGACCGCTGAAGAATGTGCTGCCGCTTTAAAGAAGAGCAACTACTTCGGCACCATGTTAGTTAAGATGGGTAAGGCTGATGCCTTACTTGGTGGTGCTACTTACTCCACCGCTGACACTGTCCGTCCAGCCTTACAGTTGGTCAAGACCAAGCCAGGTTCTAACCTTGTCTCTTCTTGCTTCATCCTCGTCCGTGAGAAGGATGGCGTTGAAGAAAAGATCGCTATGGGCGATTGCGCTATCAACATCTCTTACGAAGATACCATTGATAAAGCCACTGGTGCTGTCAAGGTCAAGGCTGCTGACAAACTTGCTGAAGTCGCTGATGAAACGGCTAAGACTGCCAGCTTCTTTGGCATCGATCCAAAGGTTGCTGTCTTATCCTTCTCCACCTATGGTTCTGGTAAGGGTGGCACTGTCCAGTTATCTCATGATGCTGTTCTTGCTG
Organism: uncultured Erysipelotrichaceae bacterium; assembly: GCA_902771745.1. Taxonomy (GTDB): domain Bacteria; phylum Bacillota_I; class Bacilli_A; order RFN20; family CAG-288; genus Enterosoma. The sequence continues at coordinate 930 of CACXYG010000166.1, forward strand.
CCAGAGAAAAAGATCCAAATCTTGTCATCGATGGTGAATTCCAGTTCGATGCCGCTGTCTCTCCAGTCGTCGCCAAGACCAAGTGCCCAGATTCCAAGGTTGCTGGTCAGGCCAACACCTTCATCTTCCCACTCATCGAAGCTGGTAACATCGGTTACAAGATCGCTCAGCGTCTTGGTGGCTATGAAGCCTATGGTCCAATCCTTCAGGGTTTAAACGCTCCAATCAACGACTTATCCAGAGGTTGTGTCGCTGAAGAAGTCTACAAGATGGCTATCATCACTGCCGGTATGGCTGAATAATCATCTTAAGCAAGATAAAAGCAAAGGTCGCCTCAGGGCGACCTTTTTTGTGTTTACAAAAGTTGTTTTCAAAAGAAATGGCTGTTCCAATCAAGAACAGCCTGATAAATACTAGATTAAGCAGCTAAGAAAGCCTTGTAGGCAAGATAGGCTTCATAGACATCAGCCTTAGAAACAAGTTCCATTGGAGAATGCATGGAAAGAACAGGAATACCAGCATCAAGAACATACATATTGTAGTTACCTAAGATGTAGGCAATGGTTCCTCCACCACCCTGATCAACCTTACCGATCTCACTGGTCTGATAATGGAGATTGTTATCATCCATAGCCTTTCTGATGAAGGCTAAGAATTCAGGCATAGCATCATTGCAACCAGACTTACCTCTGGCACCAGTGTATTTGTTGAAGACAACACCCTTACCAAAATAGCAGGAGTTATTGGCTTCATTTGCACTTGGATAAATTGGATCAACCGCACAAGAGACATCGCTAGATAACATCATAGTGTTGGTCATAGCATGACGGACCGCAAGATTGGATTCCTTACCCTCACGATAAAGAAGTTCAGCAACGACATTCTCAAACCACATGGACTGAGCACCAGTAGCACCAATAGAACCGACTTCTTCCTTGTCGACAAGGACAACGACAGAAGTGTATTCCTGCTTACCGGCATCCAAGACAGCTCTTAAAGAAGTATAGGCGCAGACCTTATCATCATGACCATAGCCGGCAATCATACTTCTATCAAGACCATAGTCTCTGGCTGGACCGGCTGGAACTGCATGTAATTCACTAGAGAGGAAGTCCTCTTCTTCCATGCCGTATTTGTCCTTCAACAACTGAAGGATGTAGTTCTTGCAAGCACCAGCTTCATCCTTTTCAAGTGGGATATTGCCAACAGTGATATCTAAATCTTCACCCTCAATTGCCTTAGCAGCAGTCTTCTGCAACTGATCAGCAGAAAGGTGAATCAACAAATCGGTGATACCGATAACTGGATCATCCTTATCTTCGCCGATATTGACATCAAAAGAAGAACCATCCTTCTTATAGACAACACCATGTAAGGCAAGAGGAATGGTGACATACTGGTATTTCTTGATGCCACCATAATAATGGGTTTCAAAGAGAGCAAAACCACCCTTTTCAAAAAGTGGGTTCTGCTTGATATCGAGACGTGGAGAATCGATATGAGCGCCAAGGACTCTCATACCTTCCTCAATGGACTTATCGCCGATGACGGCAGCTAAGAAATTCTTGTTCTTGTTGACAGCATAGACCTTGTCACCAGGATGAATCTCTGTTAACGTATCCAAATTCTTGAAGCCGGCAGCTTCAGCTAAAGCGATGGCTTCCTTGGTGGCCATTCTTTCAGTCTTACCATTGCTTAAGAAATCAATGTATTCTTTACCAAAGTCAAAGATGGCTTTTTTCTTGGTTTCATCAGCATCCAACCAAACGTTTTTTGCGTACATGTTACACCTCCAAAATTAACTAGAATGAGTATACCCTTTTCTTCTTTTTTCTTAAAGAAAAAAAGAAAAAAGATTCCTAGAAATCGTTTTCCATGAAAAGAAAACGAAATCTAGGAATAAAGAACAAATAATTCAGAAACAACAAACGACCAAAAATGGAAATTGTCTTTTATCTCAAGTCGGATGGAAGACAACTCGTCAGATAGATATACATCGACTTTTCTCCAGCTTCGTAATAGAACTGAATAGTCTGATGTTCATCCTCACCCTGATAAGCAAGATAATATCCCTGATAAGGACCTTCCGTAGACCAGCCGTCTTCTACTAAAAGAGAGACATAGTCTTCACAACAAGTAGTCTTAACACCCCTGATTTGAATGGTGGCATATAGACCAAAGGTATCATCCATGACCTGATAGCCATCATAGAGGAAATCTTTTCCGATGTATTCTGGAATGGTGTAATCCACACTTTCAGAAACAACAGCACTTGGCCAGTAATAAGAATCAACTGGAATATATTTCTCACCGAGAATACCTAAACAATACTGATTGTTGACGCCACCGCTTAAGAAGGTCAAGCGGACACCACTGGTGGAAGAATAGACTTTCTCTGCCACATAGACTTCATAATTGAGCATGGTCGTACCCATGACTTCCTGGTGTACTGACCAACCTTTTTCTTCTAAAGTCTCAGCGTATTTGACAAGATTGACATCAATCTGATTATCATCGGAATAGAAGCAATAAACCCACAAGCTTGGCATGTTGAAGTTATTCTTCGTCATAGACGTGGAATAATGATCGTTTTCACAATATGGAATTACATGCTTATAGCAAGAAATCATCTCATTAGTGGTCTTTTCATCCCAGAGGCTT
>CACXYG010000167.1 GCA_902771745.1 uncultured Erysipelotrichaceae bacterium
TTGGAGCAGGAGCCTCCTTTGGCGCAAGTCTCGGTATTCTTCTTGGAGCCAATAACTATGTGATCGCTCTGTTATCCTTTGTCTTTGCCATGTCGATCTCCTTATTTATCTACCTCCTTGGTAGATTTACCAATATGTCGACTCATACCATGACATTGACGGGTATTGCCTTGTTGTTCCTCTTCCAGGCCTTACAGTCTTTCTTACAATATATGGCCAGTGAAAACCAGAACCAGCAGATCGTCTTCTGGACCTTTGGTTCTCTTCAGAAGGTCGACTATATCAAGTTATTGATACTGACGATCGCCTTTGTTATCGTCTTTCCCTTACTGATGAGAAACAGCTGGAAATACACCGCTTTGACTTTAGGTAGTCAAAAGGCTCAATCCTTAGGTATCAAGACCAACGCTTTAAAACTGGAATCTTTTATCCTGATATCCATCATCGCCTCTCTATCGGTCTGTTTTACTGGTCCTATCGGCTTTATTGGCATCGCTGGACCACATATCGCCAGAAGTCTTGTCGGGGAAGATCACCGCTTCTATATTCCCTGTTCGGCTTTAATTGGTGCCCTGATCTTGACGATAGCGGATATTCTATCCAAACTCGTCAATCCTGGTTCGATTTTCCCGATTGGTATCATCACCTCCATTATCGGTGTACCTTTCTTCTTTGCCATCTTGATCAGAGGACGGAAATGATATGAAACTTACAATCACGAATCTCATTTATCGCTATAAGAGCAACAAAGAAGATACCTTAAATGGTGTTTCTTTAACGTTAGAGAGCGGTAAGGTTACCACTCTTCTTGGTCCTAATGGTTGTGGTAAGACAACCTTAGTGAAATGTCTTTTGGGTGTCTTAAAAGGGGAAGGTAGTATCTATCTAGATGAAAAAGACTTATCCGGTATGCCTATGAAAGAGAGAAATAACCTGATCGGTTATCTACCACAAGAACAGCCTTCTACTTCCTCTTTAAGCGTCTTTGAAGTGATTCTCCTTGGTGATATTGCCTCTCTTGGTCTAAAGCCCTCAAATGAGGCTTTAGAGCGGGTAAAGATGATCATCCAACAGTTCCATTTAGAACATATCGCCATGAAGAAGTATAGCCAGTTATCTGGTGGGGAGAGAAGAATTGTCAATATCGCTCAGGTGATGCTAAAAAATCCTAAGATTCTGATACTTGATGAACCGACAGCCAATCTCGATATCGCCAATGAATTAGAGATTTTAGATCTCATCTCTCACTACGTCAAAAAGAAGAACATCTTATGTCTGATGGTGCTTCATTCCATCAATATGGCAGCTAGATATTCTGATCACCTCTGTCTTTTAAAAGACGGCAAAGTCTATAAGTGGGGTAGTCCAAAAGAGGTGATCACTGAAGAAAATATCAAATCCACCTACCATGTCATCGTCCAAGAGAATATGTCTATCGATGGTTATCCAACCATTCACTTGCTGAAAGCCGAAAAAGAAAAGGAGTATGACTTCTGATGAACGACATCAAAATGAAATCAATAACTACTGGTCTAGCCGAGCAAAAGAGTTCTCCTATGCTCGAAGATTAGACTTACAAGATGAACAACATGATATCTGGATCAAGATCTTAAAAGATCATCTACCAGAAAAGAAGAATATCAAGGCGCTCGATTTAGGGACCGGTGCAGGATTCTTTGCTTTCCTTCTTGATGAACTAGGGATTGAAACCTATGGTATTGATTATTCTCAGAACATGATTGATGAAGCCATACTCAATCAACAGGAACTACATCATGAAAAGATTCACTTTGTCAGAATGGATGCCATGAATCTGGAATTTGAAGATGACATGTTTGATTTCATCATCACCAGAAATGTCACCTGGACACTACCTGATCCAAAGAAGGCCTATCAAGAGATGGTGAGAGTCTTAAAAGAGAATGGTCGCATTCTCAATTTTGACGCCAACTATGGAAAACAGTTTGAGACCATGAGTGATGAGAGCATTCATAAATCTTATGAAAGTCAGTTTGATAGCAAGTATCATAAAGTCTTGCAGAGTGAAGAACAGATGAAGGAACGAAATAGACTAGCGACCTCACTTTATATCGCCAAAAGAGAGCGCCCGAGCTGGGATGTAGATGTTCTTCTTTCCCTGGGAATGAAGTATGTGTCAGTCGACTTGAAGAACACCGAGTTATTAGACGGTCATCAAAGAGAGAAAATACACACTTCTGGCATGTTTAAACTCTTCGCCATCAAGTGAGACAGTTGTTACATTTTTTGACACTTGACAAGTTTTATATGAAGGTTACGCCTAAAAACATGTCAGTTACGCAAAAATCACAAAAAAATCTTTCTTTGTAACAAACTATGTGTTAACATTTCTTAGGTTCCAAAATGAAGTAGTTCGAACTTGGAAACCAAACCTTAAAATTGTTAATAAATTCCAACATAAAAATTCCTTTTGCTCTCTCCGTTTGGTCGCTAGACCAGCGGAGTTTTTTTATTTCCATCTTGTATTAAAATAGACACTTGTTTAGAAACTTGATACCCCATGGTGCAATGGAAATAGATATAAGACAAATGTAACATAACTCTTTGTTGGCTTCCTGATTTATTGAAATTTGCTTTAGTCTAATAAATTAAATCTGGATAACATAAATTCATCTAGAACCAAAAAGCCCTAGATTAAGAGGTTGAACCTTAAAGAGTCAATGATGAAACCACTTTCTTAAGAGAAAAATAACATACTAAAACAATAAAAGAATATGATATCGAATAGAAAAAGCCACGAATAGATCAATTCGTGGCTTTTCATGTAAAGGAGTTTCTTGTGTCGAGAAACTGAGACAATTGTATCATTACGAAACACGAGTTGCAATTACAAGTGTCTAATATCTAGAAGAAAAATAATCCAAATATGCGGTTTTCGTCCCTTTTACTGTACAAACTATACAAGGATAGGAAGTCTTCTTGCTCTTCTGGATTTACAAATTGAAGAAAGCCATCCTTAAAAGGATTGCTGTCCGGTCTTGGACCATTGGTATAGGTATATCTTTTCTGGTCATCTAACATCTCTATACAGATACCAGATTTCGAGATACCGATAATCTTCGCTACTTGGTTGGTGGATAGTACTAGAACCTGTCTATCCAGATAAGAATTGATCTTGCTTTCTAATTCATTCATAAATATATATTCCTTTAATGTTAATTCATATCATTACTAGCTTTAATCGCATCGATAGCTACGACTACTAAGACAGCATCTAAAGCATCTTTTCTTCTAACAACATCAATGCTATAAGTATCTGTCAACTTGAATAGTTCTTTACTGATAGTAGCGATGATGTGATCATTGTTATCCTTGATGGTATAATCCCAACCCATATAGTTACCATCGATCTTCCAGCCTTTATGAGTCAATGCTAACTTTGGTTTAAAGAAAGTGATACTTTTGATGATTTCTCCTACCTTGATATTGTTTTTATAGATCGCATAATGAGGAACTAATTTAAAAGGAACAGACATAATCATACCAAGAAGATGATGATGAAGA
>CACXYG010000168.1 GCA_902771745.1 uncultured Erysipelotrichaceae bacterium
TCTATCACTAGATGAAACTTGCAAGTCGCTATAGGGTTGCTCGACAACTAGCCCCCAAAGGAATTTCACCTTAGAAACAATGCATGCCCGTCATACACTAAAAAGGTCCCCGAAGGGACCTTAGAAGACAAAACTTGAATTAGGCACCGATGATAATTTCAAAATAACCGGAACCAGTGACATAGCTCTTGGAAGTAGAATTGTACTGACCAAGATTGACCATGACAAGCATACCATTTGTGAAGATGGTAAAGGCGGTATCAGCTAAACCGGCATTGATAACACCAGCAGATTCCCAGGTAGCAGCAAGCGTATCAGTTGCAGAATCTAAGTTGGTGAAACCAGCAGTAGTTAAATCAGCTAACCAAGTAGAGATGGCGGTCTTGGCATCAGCGTCGGTAGCGCACTTACCAACAAGTTCATAATAGCAAGTGAAGTTGATGGTCTGCTGATACTGTTGCGTGTAGTATTCAGACATATCGGCAGTCATATCAGTGAAAGTCATGCTTTCAATGGTGGTGGTGCCGAAGTTGAGAGCTGGGATAGCGGAAGTGCCATCAGCCTTCTTGACATAAGACATATAGTCAGACATCTGAGCGACATTGTTTTCCGCTGGATCAGCCTTGGCGTTGCGGAAGACAATTCGGAACATACCATTTGGATATAAACCAGCAGAAGCAGAGCCATCAAAATAAGTGGCATCATAGAAATAAGCAATAACAGAATTGGCAATTTCAACAGTAGTATCCGTGCCAGCCTTGAGGGCTCTCTTATACATGGCAGCAGTTCTACCATCACCTAAAGCAGTTGGAGCAACACTAACAGCCCAACCAAGATCAGTCATGGTTTGGCTGGTCATAGCAGTGTTCAAATCATTTAATAAGTTACCGCAGAATGGATCAAGCATCTGGATGGTAGTGGCATCAAGCATGCTGAAGGAAGCAGCGCCAGAGACACCATCAACGAATGGAATCTGTTCGCCAAGAAGAGCAGTGAAGGCATTTTGAACTTCGGTTGGCCAGGCAGTCAAATCTGGAATACCGGCAGCCTGAATGGCGGTCATTTCAGCTGGGGTGGTGTAAGTGCCATCGGCAGTAATTTCAAGGTTGCCAGGCCAGGTACCATTTAAGGTTTCACCAGAATAGACCTTAGCCTCGAAAGTGATAGCAGCAACGGTAGCGGAGCTGTTGATAGACATAGAGACATTGCTAGCGATGATCTTACGAGTGTCATCAGGAGTGAAGGAACCCTGGTTACCATAAGAATAGCCATCTAAGTATCTGGCTAAACCTGGAAGGTCATCCAATAAAAGCGCATTGGCTTCATCTTCTTCATCGATGGTGAAGGTATTGCCATTTTTGACCCAGCAATCTTCCGAACCGACGAAAGTATCAAAGGCCTGATAATAACCGGTGTATTCGGTCTCAACAGTCGTAAAGTCAGTAGAGTTAGCAACCTGATAAAGGCTGTCTAAGACAAGGTTCTTGTTATCATCTTTGACAACTTTCCAGACACCATTGTCTGGAACATTCAAGACACCACCCGTCAAATCTTTGTATTTGCTGTGGTTGCCGGTGAAGAAGTAACCATCTTCGCCATAGAATTCCATGGTGAAGTAACTGGACTTGGTTCCATACTTGTTATGGACCTTACCTCTATGTTCGGCTAAGTTTTCAAAGAAAGTGCCAAGCTTGTCAGTGACGACAGAGCTGGAAACAGAAGATTCCTTGGTGGAAGAAGTGTTCGTACCAGAGGAAGTCTTGGTGCTAGAGCTGGTGTTAAGTTCGCCCTCAGAGCTGACAACAGAACTATCTTCTCCTGTTGCAGAGGTGACAATATCAGGACTGGAAGTCTTATTGCCGCAACCGGCGAGCAAAGCGACACTAGCTAATAATAAATATTTTTTCTTCATATTAAAGTAAAAGCCCCCTTTAAGAGATGGAAATATTTAATTACGATTTAAAAATATCTCAGTCACCCTTTTTCACTTTTCTTTTCCATGTAAAATCGGAATATTCCGATAGTTGTCGAAATATTTAAGAAAACAAAGAAAAATGTAAGCCCTTTTAGAAAAAATCAATTTTCAAGTTTATTTCAACATTTGTTAAAACATTGAAATTTTATTGAAAAGTTTTAAATCTCAGCAATATATCTTAATTTTGACAAACAAACGTCCTTTCTTTGTCACCTTGGATTGCCCCAGGTAGATAAACTTGCCATGGCCCTTGATAGAGACACGGTCATTTTCTTTTAAGATATGCGCATTGTTCATCATGCTCATACCATTGACAAAGATAGACTCACTGGCAATCAAAACCTGAGCATCTCTTCTCGAGAGATGGAAGACTTCGGCCAAGATACAGTCGATACGGTCAGAGGAGACATTGATGTTCTTTTCTTCAAAGCGAGGTTTGAAGGGACAATCTTTCGGTTTGAGAATTTCACATTCCACGGTGGTGTGTTTGATCTTTGTCAGTTCTTCTCTGACACTAGAAACAACACCATTTAAAATAAAGATATAGCCATCCATACCATCAGTAAGGATGTCACCAAACATCTCACGCTTGATTCCCAGATGCATCAAGGCACCAAGGTAATCACGATGGGTTAAGACATCGGCAAAATGGCGATTTTTCGGATAGACGTGCAGAAGTGAGAAGGTTTCTCCTTCCCCCTCTTTTTCTAGCATCTCTTCTTCGGTCAAGTAATAAGGCAAGAAGTAGATCAGTTTGCGGTCATGATCTTCATGTCCGCCATATAAGACAAAGCGGACACCTCCATACTTTTTACTCAGATAGGAAATATGCTCTTCTTTCAATATCTGAAAAAAGAGCGCCTGCTCTGATAACGATAAAAAATCCGTGTGCGTCAGATAGGATTCACTACTCGCTCTCGCGGATAGATCCTTGATACGGCCACGTAAGACATCAATCTCTTCCATCAGATCTCCAAATATTTCTTTAATTCTTCTAATCTATTTTCAGCATCATGATAACCAAGCCAGTATATCTCACCTAATTTTTCCATGTTCTTCTCTAAGCGAGATACCTCTAGCGGTTTAGAGGGATAGAAAGTGAAGATTCTACCTTCATCCGTCAGTCTATCAATCTCATCATATTCTAAATTGGATTGTTCCTGAATTCTTCCTAAAGTCTTGGCAAAGTCTTTGTATTTACCATAAAAGAGTTTTGCATTTCTAGCAACGCTCTTTTTTAAAGGAAGACGGAAGCCACGATGACAAGTCATCACCAAGACGATCTTGGAATAACCTTGCTCAAGAGCCCATTTATATGGTGTCTTGATTTCAACACCACCATCTAGATAAGGTTTATCATCAATCATGACTGGTTTTGAGACATAAGGCATCGAGGCGCTAGCCTGAATGGCTTTGATGATCGAAGAACATTTACCGTATTCAAAATGGACAGCTTTTCCCGTCTCTAGAGATGTCGCTACCGCGATAAATCTTCTTTTA
>CACXYG010000169.1 GCA_902771745.1 uncultured Erysipelotrichaceae bacterium
ATGAAAACCGCCGTTTTTCATCACTTTTTCAAAAAAATTGCGTATGGGAATCTAGCGAGCTCACTATTTATCTTTATAAATATGTCGAAAAGAGCATTTTTCCTGATAAATTTTCAATATTTTTGTCTTGCTGGCTTTGGCTCATTTTGAAGGTGGTTACAAATGAAAGGGATTTGTACTATCGTTCTGTCACTCTCTTACCGGTCATGTGTTCAATTTCGATGTAGTACATGGCTGTCTGTGGAAGATCTTGTTTGATTTCATGCTCGATATAAGTGTCATCAAGAGTGAACTTATGACTGAGTTTTCTAGCGATAGCGGCAATCTCACTTTTATCTTCGACAAAGTGAATCTTACCAAAGACGATGACACTCTCAAAGAGTCTTGCCCAACCATTTTCATGAACACCGACATCCTTCATGACACAATAGGAGCACTTGTTATCTCTTTTGATGCAGTCCATCTTGTAACCGAATTTACCACCGTGGAAATAAAGGCGGTTTTCTTCTTGGACATAGAAGTGATTCAATGGCATACCATAAGGGTAGTCATCATCTCCGTTTAAAGATAAGACGCCTCTTAATTGCTCTTCTAATATCTTGATACACTCTTCTTTTGATAATACCTGTTTGATTCTTTTGATCTCGTGAAACATATTGCTATCCTCGATTTGCTTCATCTTACCATATATATAATAATAGAAAGAGATATAAAAAATTGTCTATCCTTGGACAAGAATAGACAATCATAAGTTCTCTATGGTGGAGCTGAAGGGGCTCGAACCCTCTACCTCCTGCTTGCAAAGCAGGCGCTCTCCCAGGTGAGCTACAGCCCCATAAGAAACAAGCCTTATCATTATAAGATTGTTTCTTAAATAAATCAATAAACTTTTGTTTTTCCACAATCAAAGATGATATCGAAGAAAAACTATAATTTTAACTTGATAAACTGACCGGTGATATCCGTTTCACTCTTAAAAGAGAAACGAAGATAATTTTCGGAATAACCCTCATATTCACCAGTCTTTTTGTTTAAGCCTTCGACCAAAACAGTAACTTCTTTCCCTTTCAATTGTTCACGATATTTCTGATCGTTTTCTTCACTCAGTTCAATCAGTCTTTTCGTGCGGTCCATACGGATTCTCATCGGGATAGGGTCTCTTAACTTCGCTGCCATGGTGAAGGGTCTTTCACTATATGGGAAGGCGTGAATTCTCATAAAACCGATCTCTTTACAAAAGTCGTAGGTCTCTTGGAATTCCTCCTCACTCTCGGCTGGAAAACCGGTAATGACATCGCTAGAAAAGGCGACATCTGGAATCTGTTCTTTGATACGTTTGCACATACGGCGGAAGTCTTCTAGATGATACTTTCGGTTCATTCTCTGTAAGACATGTTCACTACCCGATTGCAGTGGTAAATGGAAGTGTGGACAAAGCTTATCAGGATGAGAGGCAAATAAGGAGATGTATTCATCAGATACCTGACTGGCTTCAATAGAAGAGACACGGATACGATAGGGTTCACTAGATAAATCTAGAAGGTCATGTAAGAGATTGACGAAGTGATAGTTATCATCTTCAGGATCGATATAACAACCTGTATCAATACCACCGATGATCAATTCCTTGATACCGTGGTTCAATAAGGATTTGCATTCTTCAATGATGGATTGATGATTGCGGCAACGGGATTTACCTCTGGTAAAAGGAACGACACAATAAGAGCAGAAATTATCACAACCATCCTGCACCTTGATATAACCGCGGACGTTCTTTTCGCCTTCATGGGTAGGTGTATCCTGATAAGTGAAATGACGAGAGTCCATGTTGACATGGTCAATCGTCTCATCCTGATTATCAAAGAAGGTTTCGATGATGTTCTTTTCTGAAGAACCAACAACACCTTTTACACCAGGAATGGCAAGATAATATTCTTTATGAATCTGAGAAGAACAACCCATGATATAAATCGGTTTACCAGGAAAAGAACGAGAGATTCTTCTGACTCTCTGTAAGTCTTTTCTCTCGGCTTCGTTGGTGACCGCACAGGTGTTGACGAAATAGATATCGGCTTCTTCACCTTTGGCGGGAGTGTGACCTTCCTTTTCTAATCTTTCTTTCAGGGCTTGGGATTCATAGGCGTTGACTTTGCAACCGAAAGTGTAGATTTTATAAGTCATGGTTTCTCCTTTTCATCTTCTTCTGGTATTTGAGTTCTTCTTCCATACATTCATCATAATAATATTTGGAGAGAAGCTTTGTTTTTAATAAATCATCAAAGAGCTTGACTCTGTCTCCGGCAAAATAATCATTAGCAATCAGATTGAGGTTTTCAAAGAGATGCAAGTTATCTTTACCTTTACATTTCTCATCTAAGATTGGTAAATCTTCGACAAGATTACATTCTTCATCGACAAAGAATAAGGTTTCAAAATCAATGTGATAAAAAACATGGATGTTATCCTTATTTGCTTCTAAACGAATCAGACGAGAGAAGGGAGAATCCAGCAAAGCTAAACCATACGTCTTAAAAGGATTGACGATGGCATAGTTTTCATCTTTTATGCACTGACAATAGGGTTCTTCTTTTAATAACTCGGCATGCTTGTAGTAGATATCGTTGATCTCGATAGAATAGGTCGGAATATAGATTCTATGATTCTGATAAGTGACAAAAGGAGTCTGCTCTAATAAAGCAGTCTGAATGACTTCTCTGGCCAATTGTTCCTTAGGGAACTGCTTGAAGTCATCATTGAGCTTGTTACGGTTGAATAAGCCTTTTAAGATGATGTCGGATTTGATGACATCAAAGATGGAACGATTCTCGTTATAGATGCTTGTCTTCACATTAAATAAGGAAGCGTTAGCATCATAGAAGGTCTGTTCAAAGGAATTTGCGATAGATTTTGGATTTGCCCATTTTAAGGCAGCGATTGCAGTTTTAGCCATACTTGATTATTATACTAGATTTTCAGAAAGAAAAAACTCCTGATTTCTCAGGAGTATATTTTCTAGATGGAGCAAGCGACGGGAATCGGACCCGCATATTAACCTTGGCAAGGTTACGTTCTACCACTGAACTACGCCTGCAGCTATAAGAGAGATGGCGGATCCTACGGGATTCGAACCCGTGGTCTTCTCCGTGACAGGGAGACGTGATAGGCCTCTACACTAAGGATCCAAGTAAGTTTAGGATTTTGCTTTCTCTCTCGAGCGCTTATCTATTATCTCAATAACGCTCGATAAAATCAAGAACTTTTTAAAAATTTTTTTGTAAATTTTTTTACCTGAATTGCAAGTCGAAGTGATAATTGTTTAGGCATACATCCATGTTCTTGGTATTCCCTGTTTCTCCAAGGCCTTGGAGAAGCACGCCTCGGCTGATTCATAGCCGAGAAGTCTGCGTCTCTTGGCATTGATCTCCTTGTTGATTCTTCTCGTCTGGGCT
>CACXYG010000170.1 GCA_902771745.1 uncultured Erysipelotrichaceae bacterium
ACAAGATAATGAATGGGATGAATCCAAGTATGCTAAATACTTAGCTGAAAACTATTATTATCTTTCCAAGGATGTCTTAGATTCCAATTATGATGGTGAAACCACGCTTGAAAAGAACGCTACCGTTCAGAAGCTTGTCAACACCAGCTTGAAGTATGATGATCTTTATTCTTCTGCTAATGCTACCCAGTACACCACGTACATGGAAAATGAATTATATGATGATATGAAGGTCAACTACCTCACTGCCGAATACATCTATAACAAGTCCTATGCTTCCATTGGTAACTCCAATGCCAGAAAGGTTCAGGTCATCGCCATCGCTGATAGAAGCGATGAAACTGGTGATGCCCAGAAGTTGATGGATGCCTATGTCAAGGATTACATCCAGGACAAGAACTCCTCCTTACTTGGTACTGACACTGATTTCACTGTCTTATCCAAGTTATGGAAAGGTTTGACTGTCCAGTCCTTAGTCAGACTCGTCGGTTCTGATGAAAACGGTGATGCTTACTTATCTGTCACTCTCAGAGATACCACTACCAACACCTATCAGATCACCTGGAATCTCGGTCTCGATGAAGATAAGAAGAATGAAACCAAGGCCTTATTTGCCCGTTATGGTGTCACTTTAACTGATACTACTGCCTCTGTTGACGCTTTATCTGAAGTCTTGACTCCTACCCAGGAAGCTTGGCTTGAAAATAACGATGTCATCGATGCTGATAACAATCAGTACAAGTCTGGTACCTTAGTTGGTAAGGTCTTAGAAGATGCTGAAGACCTCGTCGAAGGTAAAGAAAACTGGCACAAGCTTGATTCTTCCTTAGAATCTACCTACACCGGTTCTTATACTTATGAAACCACCACTGGTTTACGTAAGGCTGTCGATGATCTCTATGTCAAAGACTTGACCACCGAAGGCACCTACTTAAAGTCCGCTGGTATTTCTTCCTTACCTTCCAGCTTAACCGATCGTATCTTCTCCACCAGAGTCTCTGCCAAGACCTCTGTCGTCAATGAGCTCAAGAGCAATCCTGGTGTCAAGGGCGATGACTTAACCGTCTATGAAAATGATGGTTATCGTTATGTCACTGTCGCTGATACGATCTCCACTGATACCAATAACATCGTCTACTATGATGCTTCTAGCAAGACCTATTACCTTACTAGAGTCTTAGATGTTGTTGATACTGCCGCTATTGCCAATCCAAACGAAGATTCTTCTACTTCTATCTATGCTACCGCTGAACAGAAGCAGCAGATCGCTTGGGAAGTCGCCTATGCTATGGCTACCACTGGTTCTTATAAGTCCGATGCCGGTGTCTACTGGTTATCCAGACTCAACTTTGAATATTTCGATGAGAACTTCTTGGAGTATATGAAGTCCAACTATAAGGATGTCTTCAAGAGTGAAAATCCATATGCTTCCGCTACCAAGATCGATTTAGCTTCTATTTGGAAAGACTAAGTCATCAATCAGTGCTATAATAATAGAGAAGGGAAATTCCCTTCTCTATTTTTTAAATCAAAGGAGCATAAATATGAAAGACACATCTTGTATTTTCTGTAAGATTGCTAATGGCACAATCCCATCTTACAAAGTCTATGAAGACAATGATGTCATTGCCTTCTTGGATGTCAATCCCGCTAGTAGAGGTCATACGCTTGTCGTCACCAAGGAACACTTCAGCAACATGACGACCTGCCCAAAGAGTATCTTAGATAAAGTCTTTGAAGTCGCTCAGACCATCGCCCAGGCGCAGATCGCTCAGCTTGGTGCAACGGGTGTCAACGTCTTAACCAATGTTGGTGAATCCGCTGGTCAGACCGTCCATCATTTCCACGTCCATGTCATTCCTAGATATGACAACGATGGCTTGAAACTTGCTTTCCCACCAAAGCAGCTTGCTGATAGTGAAATGACGGATATCAAATCCAGTATTGAAAAGGCTCTTTAAGTGATAAAATGCCGGCTTTTGTTAAAGCCGGTTTTTAAATGCACACTTTGTTATCACTTTGCTTTACACCCGTTACGGAATTCATTAAAATAGTAGGGCTTTATAAATATTTTATATTTATATTCCGGAGGCATTATGGAAAATTTAACGATTGAAAACATCTCCTGCGAAGCAGAAGGAACTCCCATTCTCAAAGACTGTTCCTTAGAGATTAACAAAGGCGATTGTGTCGCCCTTCTTGGCCCAAATGGTCATGGTAAATCCACTCTTTTAAATATTCTCATGGGTAACCCAAGATATAAAGTCACTTCTGGTAAGGCGACTTTAGATGGGGAAGATTTACTTTCCATGGAAGTCGATGAAAGAAGTAAGAAAGGCTTATTCATGGCCTTCCAGAACCCACCGGATGTCCCAGGTGTTGTCACCATGGACTTCTTCAGAGGCATGATCAATGCCCGTTTGGAGAAGCCTGTTTCCTTACTCAAGTTCTATAAGGAAACCACCGCCGCTTATGAAAAAGTCGACCTGGATAGTGAAATGGCTTCTCGTCATCTTAACGAGGGCTATTCTGGTGGTGAAAAGAAGAGAAATGAAATTCTTCAGATGCTTTTGGTCAAACCAAAGCTTGCGCTTCTTGATGAAATCGACTCCGGTTTGGATGTCGACGCGTTAAAGATCATCGCCGATGTCATTAATGAAATGAAAGAGAATGGTACGACCTTCATCATCGTCTCTCACTATGATCGTTTATACGATTTGGTCAACGTCAATAAGACCGCCATCATCGTCAATGGTAAAGTCGCTTTGGAAGGTGATGCTTCTTTAGCCAAACGTATTTCTAAGGAAGGTTACTCCTTCTTAGAAAAGGAATATGATATCAAGATTGAAAAGAACGAAAAGAAAGCCAACGATGTCTCTATCGGCTCTTGTGCTGTCAAACAGGTCATTGCAAAGTAATTATGAGCAACGTGATTATCGATCCTGAAGTTCTCTCTCAGGAAATCAATTTATCTAGCGACCTTGATCTTCGTTACTTCATGTCTAAGCCATTGAAGGATGTCAAGCAGACTCTCGTCTTCAATTTAGAAGAGAATGTCACACTCAATCTTTTAATGGTCGATTTTGCCAACATGAATGTCGATTTAGATGTCAAAGTCAATCTCAAAAGAGGTAGCAAGGCTACCTTGTCTTTAGCCTCTTTGAATTCTCATGAATATGAAAAGATCTTCAATTTGGATGTCACCCACAATGAAACGGATACCTACTCCAGAGTCAAGATGTCTGGTATCAACGCCGGCAAGGGTGTCTTGAAGTTCTTAGGTAATTCCACTATCGTCAATGGTGCCCATCGTTCTGACACCAGACAAGAAGGTAGAATCACCAACCTTCATCCAGAAGCCAAGTCTACCGCTTCTCCTGCCTTACTCATCAAGGAGAATGACGTCGTCGCCA
>CACXYG010000171.1 GCA_902771745.1 uncultured Erysipelotrichaceae bacterium
AATTGAAAATAGGCATGTGAAAACACATGCCCATTTTCGTGTAGAAGGCTTCAATGTCCTAAAATCGCGTGTAATTTAAAATTTATGAGTAATGACTAGTATTATCCTTTTAGACTTTAAATAGATGAAAAAAACCATTACTGAATTCAAAATAGAAATAAAGTAAAATATATGCATATGGAAAATGAAGAACTCCATTCGCAATTAGATTTCCTGCAGCTATATAAAGACTGTCTGGATCAATTGAGCATCAAAGAAGAAAACTTATCGTTTGCTGTTGATCTCATCAAACCATTGATGGATTCTCTTCTTTTGGGTGAGTGCGTTCCTCATATTGAAACGGAGAAGAATTACCTTTCCCCGTTCCTTCTTCATGATAAGGTT
The DNA here is from genome assembly GCA_902771745.1 of uncultured Erysipelotrichaceae bacterium. Classification (GTDB taxonomy): domain Bacteria; phylum Bacillota_I; class Bacilli_A; order RFN20; family CAG-288; genus Enterosoma. Next base: position 385 of record CACXYG010000171.1, read on the forward strand.
CACAATATTTTCTACCCCTACTTCTATTTTAAAGTCGAGTATGAGAATAATCAGATTAGACTTTCGAAAGACTTGCCGGTCATGAATAATCCTGCCCTAAACTTCTTATCGGAAATCGGGGTTCATATCAAAGAGGAATTCTCTTCTAAGGATATACCTCATTGTTTTGAGGCGTTACAGCAACTCATCATTCAGATGAGTGCGTTAAATAAAGCGGAATTGATTCCTTATTTCACCTTCGTGGATTCTTCTGTTTTGGAATGGAATACTAATTATCCATTCTTAAACGAATACTTGTTTGGTAATGAGACCAATCCAAAATATGATTCCTTGTTTAAGGAAGTGAAGGATATAGATTATGAAAAGGAATTAAAAGAGAATTCCTTTGGTTTCTTTGCTCGTGAGCAAAGAGTCTTTCAGCGTGTCAACAATTACCTTGGCACCAAAGTGAATATCTCAGAGCAGAACATCGCCGAGAACTTTTTGTTAAAAGCGATTCACACGTTCTATGAGAAGGGAGAGACCGCTCTTTTGGTTGCTGATCATCAATCTATTGCCTCTTTGCAGCTCTTTTTAAAAGACAACGATTTAGATGACTTCTCTATGAGTTGGCACTCTTCTGGCGGCAAGACATTACTAGATATGTTTGATCAGTTAGATCATCGTACCGTCACACCAGAACAGGCTACTTTGATTCGTAGACATAAAGAGAAACAAGAACGTTATCTTTCTTTTGAAGACAAAAGAAAGACCTCTTTTGAAGGTCTAAGACACTTATACAAAAACACTTTTATCAACGCGATTGCTAAAGAAAATAAACCTGCGGAACTCATCGATGTCGATGTAAGAAACTATGGAATGGTCGACTTTGAGAAGGATACAAGATTCTTTGAGACATTAGAAACTTTAGATAGCGTAAAAGATACCTATATCAGCAATCATCCTTATTTTGGTTTGACTATTTCTGACACCAGAGAAAATCATTCGAACTTACAATTGTTATGTATCAACCTGATTTCCAAAATCAAACAGTTGAAAGATTATTTCTCCCAGTTCGAATATTTGGAGAAATATAATCTTCATTTCAGTTCTTTAAGAGATTTTGAAAAATACCAGGAAGAAGGAAGAATCTTAAGTCAATATAACGGCTTCCCTAGAAAGTATTTTAAAATCGATACCTCGCAGGAAGAAAACTATAATCTCACCGCTTTAAAGAAAGCATATCAGAACGTCTCTTCTAGTCAATTGATGATTACAAATTTCTGCGATAAGGCGATTTTTGATGAGGATTTAAAGAGCCTTGCTACGCAGTATCAGGAAGGTGGTTTCTTTAAGAAACGCAACGTTAAAAAGATTCTTTCCAAACATATCAAAGTGAAGCGTGAAAACGATTATGACACCTTGATTCGCATCATCGATACTTATGTTAAAGCGAAGAACAAAGTCGGTGAGATGTTACCGAAGTATTGTGAAATCTATGGCGATAGCGTCATGACGATGAATGGTGTTGTTGAGATTGAAAGTAACATCGATTATATCCGTCAGTTCCGTGACTTCGAAAAGAAATATTCTGGTTTTACCATCGACCATCCATTTATCAAACGCGCTTTGAAAGATAAGACGTTCCGTTTGAATGCTTTGCAGAATTTAGAAGAAGGCAAGGTATATTTTGAGAATATCCATCAAGCCTTGAATGAATATATCGGTTGTTATCGTGATAACAATAACAACTATATCTATGATATGAGTCTTGAAGAGCTGATTCAGAAGTTATCAAAGGAATCCATGCTTTCCTATGACTTATTCCATCAGTATATTTCGTTTAGAGAAGCACAAACAAACTCTTCTGTATTACTTCAGGTTGTTCTTCGTAGATACATGGTTAAACAATTGCCATTAACCACTCTGCAAAAGGATTATACTTATTCGTTCATCTATCATATCTATCAAGAAGGACATAATTCTTTTGAACCATATCACAAGGATTACACTCTGATTAAAAAGCAGTATATTGAATCTCTTTATACGGAGAAAAATGACCTGACACTGGAAAACTATCAGGCCTATTCAGAAGCGATTCAAGAGCATTCCAATAAGGATGAAAACGTCTCTTTATATGAAAAACTAAAAGAAGAATTAGAAGATGACTCCTTAGAAAAAACAATCAAGATTAAAGCTTTATACTTGCTTTCTAAATGTTATCCGATCACCTTGGTCAGTGAAGATGATCTATACGCGATACCAGATGATCTTTTTGATAACGTGGTCATCATCGGTGGTGAAAAGATGGATAACATGCGTCTGTTATCCACGTATCGTGTCGGTAAGAAGAGAATATTCTTATATAATGGCGTCTCGGATAAGAGAATCCAGGGATATCATGAAACTAAGATCAACAAAGATAATCTCTACTATAAAGCTTTTGATTATTCTTCTTTACCAGATCATTTCTTAGAGAAACTGAAAGCGGATTGTAAAGAACATAACGCCGAACTGATCTTTGATGATGAACGCTATCCGCTCATCATCAATAAAGATGGTCGCAGTTATGGTATCTTACCAAATAGTTTGCTGACCTATGACATGGATGATAGATCCATGTTGGAATTGACTCGTTATCTTGCGAGATTCCAAAACGTCTATCTGATTACGTTTGATATCTACGCTTATCTTTTTGATGACGAAAAGATTTTTGATTTTATCAAATAGAAATTAGATAAGACTTGACTTTCTAATAGATGTCAAGAGATAAATGATTCATTTCCATTATATCGAATAGCCACATAAAAACTGTGTTGCTATGGCAACTGATATCGGCTATGAGATATAATGGAAATGCCTAAAGGGCTACTTGGTCTTTTCTGTCTCAGCTTTACAGGCGTCGAGATAGCGGAAATAGATCTTCCTTATCAGCTTGTTGCAGCAGGCTGTCATG
>CACXYG010000172.1 GCA_902771745.1 uncultured Erysipelotrichaceae bacterium
TCATCCACCAACAACTCCCTGTATTTAGGAGTCATCGATAGATGGCACGAATATTATAACTCAAAACGTTGAATAGCCCTTACGTGCAAATCAGTACTTATTGAATAAACATTGAAAAACTCACTTTCTAGAAAGGGGTTACATTTGTTCTAAAAAAGATAAAAGTCTCGTATTTATCGTGAAATTTTGAAATTTTACATTTGTTTAAGAAAAAATGGTGTTTTTATTTACATATTAAATGTATTTAAATATCAGTACCTTAAAAAGGAGGAATGGAATATATGAAAAACAAAAAGTCTTTATTATTGTCTATCATCTCTCTAGGCATGCTTGTTGCCTGCGGAGGTAATACTTCTAGCGTTGCGGGAAGCGCCGATGCGACTTCTTCTACTGAGACTAGCACTTCTAGTGTAGCCCCCAGTACAGAAGACACTTCTAGTGTTACTTCAGCTTACGATGAGGATGCTTCCAGTGTTGAAGAATCCAGTCAGGAAGCTTCTTCCAGTGTTGCTCCAGCGGATTTAGACATTACGGATGTCATCGATGCCTTTGCAGAATATAAAGCCAAAGTTGTCATTGAAGATTTTGCCATTTATAACCTGTTTGGTGCTTCTGCTTTTGAAATTCTCTCTTTTGATGAAACGGCCAACGCCTATGTCTTTGATGGCGGTTATCTCGAATTAACGGATAACGGTGTCTGGGAATATGCTTATGACACGAACAACAAACCAGTCATCGTAGACTGTGTCTTCGCTGGTAATACCGATGATTCTTTTGTCGATGCCGGTATGTCATTCTATGAAGCCGCTGCCACCATTGGTGCTGACACTTATGCGGATAAATGGGAAGAAGATGATGACGGTTTCATCACGGATGATGAAGATACGATTGCTGCTGTCTGTACGCTTGCTGGTTATGGTACGTATGCTGAATACGGTTATGTTCCAGAATATATCACTGTTACTACTGATGACACTTCGGCTACTTTTGAAGGTCAGATCACAATTGGCACTAAGACTGTTGATGTCACCTTCACCGCTGAAAATCTTGGCACCAACGCCAATGCTGATGTCGCCGCTTTAATCGCCAATCCTACTCTTCCAACTTTCACTGCCTTTACCACCGAACAGAAGGCTGATATGACGGCTATTATTGGTGAAGTTATCCCATTCAGTAATAAGTTTACTGCTTATTCTGCTTTCAATACTGACGATGATGATATGGATGGTACGGATGATATCTTCTATTTTGAAGACTACAAGGCTGGTAACATCATCGATGATTATGCCACTTTACTCACTGGCTGGACTGCTGGTGAAAAGGAGACTGATGCTGATTTAGGTGTTGTCTCTCAGGAATTCAGAAAACAGCTTACCGCTGCTACCGATACTAAGGGTGCCACTGGTTACTCTGTCACATTACAGTTCCATCCAAAGACTTATTTCGAAGCTTATGATGCTTATTATGGAACCAATGAGGCTGCTTTCTATCCATATGGTATCTTCTCTGTTATCGGTGCTGCTTATGAAGATGAGGTTGTCTATGATACGGTTGAAAAGATCAATAAACTCCTTGCTACAGTTGATAAAACCGATGGCACGGATGCTGTCCCAGCGTTGAATTTCGGTACCTTGACACCAACCAAGATTGATCTTTCTGATTTAACTGATCTTGCTATCGCTTATGGTGCTGCTGAAGTTTGCTATTACAGTATTAGAGGTAACTTTGATACCGATGCTAACGCTGTTGCTGCTATTAAGACTTGGGTAACTGATTTAACGACTGCTGGTTATGCCAATGTGGATACTACCGCCACTGGTACTGCTGCAGAAACTTGGGAAACCGAAAAAACTATCACTCTTCTTTTAAACGATTCTGCCTTCACTGATGGTATGATGGTTTCCATTAATCTTGGTGAATTTGACTCCGATACTAAAACATATGTCCCTGGCACTGGTGCTTTTAGTATTATGATTCTTGCCTAAATAATGTTTTTACAAAAAGCTCCCTGCGGGGAGCTTTTTAGGTTTCATTTTTTACCAGCGGTTATATACCTTTTCGGCAAAGCCGAGAAGATGTTTGATTTCAAATTTGTGACCGTTGACTACAATATAGCCATCATAATAACCGAAGACCTGTCTTTGTCTGGAATTGATGATGAGGACATTAGCACCACCTTTTCTGACAATCAGTGGTGTAAAGGTCAGATGGATATCATCTTTTTGTGAAGTGAAGGTCCATTCTTGTTCGTATAAGTCTTTCTTGCCGTCCTTTTGGATATGGAAAGTGACATCATTTAACTTGTAGGCTCTGTTATCAAAGAAGAACATGTTCTCACTAGCGGCGGAGGTATCACCAAAACCATAACCGAGATTAAAGCCGATGGTGTGGTTATCTTGTCTGGCGTTTAATGAAGCCCAATACCAGGTGTTTTTTCTGGTCCAGACACCTCTACCCCAGTCTAAAACACCATAACAGTTTTCCACGGGATAACGCACATGGTCATATTGATAATAACCAGAGGCTTTCAAGTTATTGATCTTCTGATTGTAATAGAAATGTCTCTTCTTTTTAAATGGTGTGGCGATGACCATGGAGTCATAGCAAGTCTCTTCTAAAATGATATCCAGTTTGACATCCTTTCCTTCCGTGAGATTTTTAAAGGTGCCATAGAGATGTCTTTGTTGACCATTGTTGGCAAAGTGAAGATCGACATTCTTATCCTGATAGATGGTATCACCTTTCTTGGAGGTCTCTGGTAAATGTCTTTTACCAAAGGAAAACGGATGCATATAGGATTTTTCAATGTAGCCTTTCTTCTTGTAATCAAAGAGTGTGACACTGCATAAATCCATATAGGAGTTATCGTCGATGGTTAAAGCGATGGCGTAATCATTGTTACCGATATAGTAATAATCCCACTCTTTGATACGCCATCCTGAGGCTTTGATATCCTCTCTATGATAGTCTTTGATGAGGCGGAAAGAATAGCCGGCTTCGTTCAAGTTTCCTTCTTTATTCAGCAATCTACCTTCCGAAAGCTCTTTTTGTTCCATAGGGTTTCCTCCCATGCTGTTATCTATATTATATAAAAAAAGATGCCTTTATGTAAAAAAAGGTGAGAAACACTTTGTTATTTATCGTCCGAGAATGAACTAATGGTATCTTTTTTACGTCTATTGGTGCAAATGTAGGATGGAATAATTGTAAGCGTAACTAAATATACGTCATTCCAATCCCGCCTCTGATTGCCTATGATTGTAGGCAAAAGGAGGCTTTTTTCAATGAAAGTAGATGAATAT
>CACXYG010000173.1 GCA_902771745.1 uncultured Erysipelotrichaceae bacterium
ATAGACTTCCGTATGAATTACCTGGATAGCATCCGGATAATTTCTGATGCGGTGGAATCCTTCCTTGAAAGGTAAGTCCTCATCCGCAGAAAGAATCTCTACGTTGTGGAAAGTAAACTGACGGAAAGAAGTGAAGCCCGCTTTGACAATACCAGGGAAATAGAAGGAAAAAGTAAGATCGTTATCCTGATGGTTAATAGCGATGATCTCCGCTCTTGGAGAAAGGAAGTTATCCTTGATTTGGGCAGGATATTTATCTAACGTGAAACACTTCTTTTCCATATTATCGATGCGAAGAACATAATCTCTGGCCTGATTGATATAGAACTCTAATTCAAGATAGATATCTCTTGGCATATAATGCAAAGCCAGAAGTCTTTTATCCAGACGAGATAAGAATTCCTTAGGAATGGAAAACTTTCTATTCAGTTCATACTGATAATCCCACTTGAAGGCATTGATGACCTTATCGGGATTGAAGTCACCTCTCTTTTCAAAAAGCTCTTGCTGACGAATCACCTGATCATCATAGCTTTTCAAGACATCCTCCAAAGAGTGATAACCGATGATTCTCTGAGTGACAAGATCATACATCGGATATTTCTTCTCGTCATAGTTGGCGATGATCTCTTCTCTGCTCTCTAAAGGTTTGATTGGGGTGTTGAAATCTTCTTCTGCCTTCTGAATACGTTCCATAAGTCTCATACCATAATATTTGTCGATATCCTGGTCAGAATACGATGGTTGAGAAGCAATCGGCTCATAACCATCTAGACAAGTAAGAGAACGTTTCTTTAAGACATAATCTTTCGTGAAATAATTCATGATGACATTCCTCTGAGAACATTATAATACAAAAAGTACCAAAAAATAAAAATCTCCGTTTAGTGATAACCAAACGGAGAGAGCAAAAGGAATTTTATGTATAGAATTTATTAACAATTTTAAACCATGAGACAAACTGCCGAAAAATAGTGGCTTTTTGCCCTTTTCATGATACAATAATTATAAGTTACAAATGACTCCAAAAAAAGAGACACATTAGGAATTAGAGTTGCAAATATGAACAAACGAAAACTGGAAACAGAAAACAAAATCAAATCCGCCTATCTTACCATGCTTCAAAATAAAGAGGTGCCTAACATTCGTGCAATCTGTCGTATGGTAAATATCAACAAATCTACCTTCTATCGCCATTACGAATATCTAGGACAACTAGAAACTCAGATAAAGCAAGAAATGGCCCATAGGATTTTTGATGAGTTGATTCAGGGTTCCATGAATAGTACCATCGATCGTGAGTATCTATCGAAATGTCTTGATTGGATCAATAATCTGACTCCGGCGGAAAGAATGATTGTCGACTCTCGAGATGAAATTCTTTTTGACGAATACCGTAAAGTCTGTTTCAACTATTTCCAGAATTATATCAAGGATCCGGTTGTCATTCTCTACACGATTTATAATAGCTATCTAGCCTTAAGAGTCTTTTGCGGTAACTTGCTCAGTGAAGGTAACAAACTGAAATATGTTGTTGCCATCATGAAAATCTTCACCGCAGGTTTTGATGAATATCAAAAAGAATATCAGAAGGATGAAAAAACGGCTCTCACCATCGAAGATATGTACCAAAAAGAAGATGATGAGCAGACCTTAAAGGAAATCCAGGGAATCATCTTTGGAAACCGATTTTGACAAAACGGGTTTCCAGTCAAAAAATAAATTGTACGAAAGCGTCAAAACGGGTAAATTTGCCTCAATTTATTTCAAAATTTAATGAAATAAGGGGTTTTTACCCTTTTCTTGTGTCAAAAGAAACGTGAATTTCATATAATATTAATGACATTCTGGAGGTAGAAGGTAGTGGCGATTAAGATTATGCTGCATACCAACGTACTCGATAACATCAAAAAAGATGGCGACAAGTTACGTGAGGATTTAAAAGAACAAGGCATCATCTTGATCAACGTCATGGCAAGTCCTGGCGGCGGAAAGACAACCACGCTTGTTTCTCTGATTCAAAAGATGAAGGAAAAACATAGAATTGGTGTCTTGGAAGCGGATTTGGACAGTGATGTGGATGCCAAAAAGGTATCAAACCTCAGCGGTGTAGAAGCAATTCAGATTCATACCGATACCCTTTGTCATATTGATAGTGACATGACAAGAGAGGGGATTGAAAGATTTCAGGACAAGAGTCTTGATGTTATCTTTCTTGAAAATATCGGCAACATGGTCTGTCCTGCTGATTTTGACACCGGTAGTCACATCAATATCTGCATTCTTTCTATACCCGAAGGAAATAGCAAAGTCTACAACTACCCGAGAATGTATCAACACAGTGACTTCGTCTTGATCAACAAGATGGATGCCATCGATTTCTTTGATTTCAATCTTAAGGAGGCAACAGAGTTTATCCAAAGGCAAAACCCCTCGGTTCAAGTCTTGCCTTACTCTGCTAAGACTTTAGAAGGAGTTGAAGAAATCATAAGACGATTAGAAGAGAAGATAGATTATTGGAGGAGATGAATCTATGCCGGAAATTATGCAGTCCAGACCGGAAACCGTATCCAAGTGGCAAGGATACGAACCAAAGACGGAAGAAGACAAGAAGTTAACTGCCAAGTACATCAAGTTAGGTAAGAAGATCACCGATAACGTGGAAACCAAACTTGGTTTAAATGGCAAACCAACCGATCAGCCAGAATTCTGGATGTTAAGAGAAATGCTTTCCGAAGCGGAAGTCGATGTTCTTTTAGCCATCAAACAGAGAAAATGGTACACCTACGAAGAAATTTATAAGAAAGTAAGTAAGATCATGGATCCTTTGAAGTTCAAGGAGACCGTTCATGATCTTTGTATCCATGGTATCTTGGAATATGACTATTATGATACCTATAACGATAATGGCCCAATCCCTGGTGCCAATCCAAAACATGAGAAGAGATATCGTTTGAGCTTCTTTGTCCCTGGCAGTGCGGAATTATTCAATTCCTCTATCGATAGAATCGATAAGAATCCACCAGTGGCAGCCGCCTTTGAACGTATGACTTTCTCACCATTAAAGAATATCACTCCATCTGTTCCAGAAGGCGGTGATGGTATTGGTATGCATACCATTCCAGTGGAAAAGGCGATTGCTTCTAACCCAGAATCCATCAAGTTAGAAAAGATCTCCTACTGGTTGAAGAAATATGAAGGTCACCTCTCTGCGGGTATCTGCTCCTGCCGTTATTCCAGAGCCAAATGTGGTGAAGGTTGTGAAGATGATCCCAACGATTGGTGTATCCAGGTCGGCGAT
>CACXYG010000174.1 GCA_902771745.1 uncultured Erysipelotrichaceae bacterium
ACGGCGGTTTTACCAACACCGGGATCACCGATTAAGACAGGGTTATTCTTACTCTTACGAGAAAGAATTTCCATCACTCTACGGATTTCCTCATCTCTGCCGATGATGGGGTCAATCTTACCAGAAGCGACATCAGCAACTAAGTCTCTACCATACTTCTTCAAGGCTTCATACTGAACTTCCGGATTGTCGCTGGTAACATGTGAGTTGCCTCTGATCTGCTTGATGCATTTTTCAAAAGTCTTCTTGTCATAGTTGGGGATCTTCTCTAACTGCAAGATGAGAGAATGACGACAATCAAACTGTGCTAAAAGAAGATGTTCTACACTCATGTAGTCATCTTCCATCGACTTCTCATACTTCGTGGCATTATATAAAATGTTTTTTACATCCGCAGACGAATCAATATCACTAGAGGAACTGGTCGTCTTGACGGAGTTATGAATGAATGAGTCGATTTTTTGTGAGACTTCCTTTACGTCAATATCCGCTTTCTTTAGGATATTGACATACATACCTTCTTCCTGGTCATATAACGCTCTTAATAAAGCGGGAACATCAAAACTAGGTAAATGGTTATCCTTGGCAATTTGAATACCCTTGTTGATGGCGTCGATGACACGGGTTGTATATTTCTGTTCTTCAGCCATAAATTTTACCTCCTTTGTGGTTTACATGAATATTATATCACGAAAATTAGCACTCGCAAGAGCAGAGTGCTAAAAATATATTTTTCTTCACTTATATGCTCATATTTACTATAATTTTTTCGTTAGGAATTAATTATGTTGGTATTTTTAATCATTCTATTCAGTGTTATCGGTTTGTTGCTTATCTACTTTTTGATACCTTTCATCTTCGCGGTTGTCTTCAACAACAAGGTTTACCATCATCATTGTGATGATCCCAAACATCCTTGCTATGTTCACTTTGAGGATTATCCTACCTTGGATAGAAAACCTTATTCTTGTGAGATTCCTGGTGCGATTATCCGTGGATATCTCTATCAGGAGAAGAACAAGAGAAAGTTTAAAGGATTTATCATTTTAAGCCACGGTATGTTTGGTACCCACATCCAGTATCTGGTGGATGTCTCTTATCTTACCAAAGAAGGCTATCAGGTCTTATGTTATGACCAGTATGGTTGTGGCCAATCTGATGGCGATGATCAAATCTCTTTGGCTCATGGTATCTCAGTCCTTGATTATGTCATCAAGGATGTGGAAGCCAAAAACTTGAATAAGAATCTTGATTTGATTCTTTATGGTCATTCCTGGGGCGCTTATTGCTCTCTTGGTGTCTTAAAAGATCATCCCGAGATTGAAAAGGCTGTCTGTCGTTCTGGTCCGATCGGTCCTATGAGAGCCGGTTTAAATCTTGTCTCTGTCAATATGCCAGTCTTCTATCGCATCTTCAAACCAGCCTTACATATGTCCTTGATTATGGTCATGGGCAAGAAGAACATCGTCTCTTCGACAAGAGAGTTTAAAAACAACACGCATACAAAAGTCTTTATCACCTATGCCCAAGATGATCCGATGATCTTCTACCGCAATTCTCAATACTTCTACTTTGTCAAGCATCCAAACGAGCAAGTCAAATTACAGTTGACCAACAAAGGTCTTCATAATAGCATCATCACGGAAGAGAGTTTTGCTAGCTTTGTCAACAAGACCAAGGAATTCCACGCTATTGAAGCCATGGAAGACCCAATAAAAAAGGCTCAAGAAGAAAAGAGATTCTACTCTAATCTTGATCGAGCCAGTATGGTTGTTTATAACGACGAAGTCAAAGACGCGATTATCGCGTTCTTGAAGGATTAGAACTTCAAGCAGGCGTAGTTCTTCTTACCACGCTTGATGAAGACAAATCCGCCATCAAGAGCAACACTCTTAGAAACAACAGCTTCCAGGTCACTTACCTTTTCACCATTGATCTTGACAGCGCCATTCTTGACGAATTCTCTGGCTTCTCTCTTAGAGGAAGCCAGTTTTAAATTGATCAAAGCATCAAGAAGAGGAACATCTTCACTAGCTTGAGCAACAACAAGACCATCGGTCAACTGAGCAAGTTCCTTGCTAGTTAAATCCTTAAAGGAGTCCGTGAATAAAGCAACAGACATCTTTAAGCAGGATTCTGCAGCCTCAGCACCATGTAACTTGGTGACGATGACCTTAGCAAGTTCCTTCTGACCATTTCTGAGTTCCGGATGCTCTAAATGAGCCTTGTATAATTCATCGATTTCTTCGATTGGACGATCATCAAAGATGTAGAGATACTTCTTGACGTCAGCATCAGAGACATTCATGAAGTACTGATAGATATGATATGGAGTGGTCATTTCTGGATCGAGGTATAAAGCGCCAGATTCAGACTTACCAAACTTCTTACCCTGGGAGTCGGTGATGAGCTTGAAGGAGAAGACTTCGGCACCGCAATCAGAACCGTTCTTCTTCTTGACGAAATCAAGAGCGGTCGTCAAATTGCCCCACTGGTCACCACCACCAAACTGCATGGTGCAGTGATACTGATTGAAGACATGATCAAAATCACCAGCCTGTAAAAGCATGTAGGAGAATTCGGCATAGGAGATACCGGCTTCCATTCTGGACTTGACGATATCCTTCGCAAGCATGTAACCGATCTGGAAGTTCTTACCATAGTCTCTTAAGAAAGAGAGAATGTTGATCTGAGACCACCAGTCATAGTTGTTGACGATAAGACCTTTTTCCGGATCGGAAGTATCGACATACTTAGATAACTGAGCGCGGATGCAATCGGCGTTGTTCTTGACCTGTTCAGCGCCCTGGAACTGACGTTCCGCTTTCTTACCAGATGGATCACCGATCATACCGGTGGCACCACCAAGCATGGCGATGACTTTGTGACCAGCCTTCTGTAAACGCTGAAGGATGGTGATCATGATGAAGTTACCTAACTGCAAAGATTTGGCAGATGGGTCAAAGCCACAGTAGACGGTCTGTGGAGTATTGAAAAGCTCATGGACCTTTTCTCTGTCGGAGAAGTTATCCAATAATCCTCTTTTTTCTAAATCATCCATAATGTTGATCATATCAAATTACCTCACATAAATTTAGTTTCTATTAGAAACTATATAAGTATATCTCAAGATAATTTCTTTTGCTACTTAAAAAAGAGACGAAAGACAAGAATAGCGATATAAATGAATAACCAGAGCAAGGGAAGAAGGTAATAGTAGTCTTCTTTGACTCTGTTGAGGTTATCTTTTTCGTATTGTTGGATGTTAATCTTTAATGTCT
>CACXYG010000175.1 GCA_902771745.1 uncultured Erysipelotrichaceae bacterium
GTGCTCACTACATCACCAAGGAAGAAGCCTTACGTATCTTGGAATTAGCGGAGAAGAACGGCTTTGTCCATCAGATCACCAACATCGATGGCGAAGACCATATCTTTGATATCTGTAACTGCGACGTCAAGATCTGTAACGCTTTAAGAACCTCTCTCTTATTCAATACACCTAACCTTTCCCGTTCCGCTTATACGGCCAAGGTTGATCCAAAGAACTGTGTCGCTTGCGGACGTTGTGTCGAATCCTGTCCTGCTGGTGCTGTCAAGCTCGGTCAGAAACTCTGCACCAGTAACGGTCCTATTGAATATCCAAAGGCCAAACTTCCAAACAAGATTCATTGGGGTAAATATGCCTGGGATGAAAACTACAGAGATACTGCTAGATATAACACTTATCCTACTGGTACTGCACCATGTAAGACAGCTTGTCCAGCTCACGTCGCTGTGGAAGGTTATCTCAAGATGGCCAACGAAGGCAGATATGATGAAGCCTTAGCCTTGATCAGAAGAGAGAACCCATTCCCAGCGGTCTGCGGTAGAATCTGTAACAAGCGCTGTGAAAAGGCTTGTACCAGAAACAACATCGATAACCCAGTCGCAATCGATGCCGTCAAGAAGTTCTTGGCTGAAAGAGAACTTGATCCAGCCAACAGAATTGTTCCGGAAAAGGTCTTCCCGAAGGTCCATGGTGAATTTGAACAGAAGATCGCCATCATCGGTGCTGGCCCAGCTGGTTTATCCGCCGCTTATTATTTAGGTATCAAGGGTTATCGTCCAACGGTCTTTGAAAAGAATGAAAAAGCCGGTGGTATGATGATGTATGGTATTCCTTCCTACAAGTTAGAGAAGAATGTCATCGATGCTGAAGTTGAAATCGTCAAATCTCTTGGTGTAGAAATCAAGACTGGCGTTGAGGTCGGTAAGGATATCACCATCGAAGAATTGAAGAAACAAGGCTATCAGGCCTTCTATATCGCCATCGGTTGTCAGGGTGGTAGACGTCCTGGTGTTGCCAATGACACTGCCAAGGGTACTTCTATTGCGGTTGAGTTCCTCAAGGGCGCCTATGAAAACCAGGATCAGGTCATGAAGGGTGACGTGGTTGTCATCGGTGGTGGTAATGTCGCCATCGACTGCGCCAGAACCGCTCATCGTTTCAAAGCCGATTCCGTTTCCATGTACTGCTTAGAGTCTCGTGAGACCATGCCAGCTACCAAGGAAGAAATCTTGGAAGCTGAGGAAGAAGATGTCAAAGTCAATCCAGGTTGGGGTCCAAAAGAAGTCTTGGTTGATGAAAATGGTCATGTCTCTGGTATCGTCTTGAAGAAGTGTTTATCCACTATCGATCCAGAAACCAAGAAGTTCGCTCCAAAGTATGATGAAAATGAAACCATCACCATCAAGGCTGACCATATCGTCTTTGCTATCGGTCAGGCCATTGAATGGGGTAAGTTATTAGAAGGTACCAAGGTCACCTTCTGGCATGGCAATTATCCAATCGCCGATAAGTTCACTTATCAGACTGCTGATGAAGATATCTTCGTTGGTGGTGATGTCTACACTGGTCCAAAGTTTGTCATCGATGCCATCGCTCAGGGCCATGAAGCGGCCGAATCTCTTGCCAGACACGTCTCTCCATACAATGCTTCCTTAACCATCGGTAGAGATAGAAGATACTTTGTCGAACTCAACAAGAAGGATGTCGTCATCGATGATTATGATCACGCTGGCAGACAAGAAGCCGGTATGGATGAAAGTATCGACTACAAGAATTCCTTCCGTGATGCCAATAAGACCTTGACTGAAGAACAGGTCAAGATTGAAACTGCCCGTTGCTTACAGTGCGGTGCTAGTATTGTCGATCCAAACAAGTGTATCGGTTGTGGTATCTGTACCACCAGATGTGAATTTGATGCCATCCACCTTGTCAGAGACCATCCAAAGGCCTCCAGAATGAGAAATGCCGATAACAAGATTACCGGTTTGATTCCCTATGCTCTTGGCAGAGGCTTCAAGATTATCGCTCACTCTCAGTCCAAGGAAGCTAGAGAGATGAGAAAGAAGAGAAAAGCCTTCAAGAAGGAACATAAGAACAGTCCAACACCAAATACCGGTTATGCTGTTCCACCAATTGAAAGATAAGAATGCACGAACTAGGTATTGCTTTCCATATCATCAAGGAAGTTGACCAGCTTGCCCAAGAGAAAGGCTATCAGCATGTTTCCAAAGTCACTTTGGAAGTTGGCGAAGTCTCCTCGGTCATCCCTTCCTATCTCATCGATTGCTGGAACTGGGCTTGTGAGCACCGTTCCAAATATCTCAAAGGTTGTGTGTTAAATGTCATCACCCTAAAGGGTATCTCCTATTGTGAAGATTGTAAGGAGACTTACGATACAGTCCCCGCTGGTAGAACCTGTCCGCATTGCGGGTCTGGAAACACCTATCTTGTCACAGGTGATGAAGTGACGATTCAATCCATTGATGTAGATTAATTTTAAAAGCGTTAGCTCGTAATGGGCTAACGCTTTTAAAATGAAAGGAGACTGTTTCAAAAGGGACCAGCTTTTGAAACGAGAACCACACTAATTTGTCATATTCAGATTGTTATCATAAAA
Source organism: uncultured Erysipelotrichaceae bacterium (assembly GCA_902771745.1). Lineage (GTDB taxonomy): Bacteria > Bacillota_I > Bacilli_A > RFN20 > CAG-288 > Enterosoma. The sequence goes on from CACXYG010000175.1 coordinate 2,618, forward strand.
AGACTGATAATTTAACTGAATATCGGGAGAAATACCACTTTCCAGGTTATGGAAAGAAGAATCACACATGACTTCATTAGAAGAGATGCGGTATTGGCTACCCAAAGGAGAAAGCATATAGCGGACAGAAGAAGCGCCTCCCGCGCTGCTTTGACCTACGATGGTCGCTTTACCGCTTTCCTTCATCAAGGAGATGAAGCTGTTACCACAACTGAAAGAGACACCAGAAGAGGGAACATAGATGTTCTTATCGATGATGGGTTCATCCATCTTTCCGTCAAAATCGGCATCGCTATGAAGCGAGAAATGATATTCGGAGTTGGTGTTGAAGTTCTTGGAATAGAAGTCGGTCTTTTTAGCAAATAGACCAACCGCATAGACCATGGCGGCGATTTCTCCGCCGGTGTTCAAAGAGACATCAAAGAGGACGTTTTTGATTTTGGGATTCTTCTTGATCTGGTTATAGGAATAACTCATCAAGGAGATGGTATCCTTATCATAGTTAGTTTCATCGATGATGTTAGATTCATCATAGTAGTCTTTTGTCGCACCTTTGAAGGTATCAAAGGTGATATAGGCGGTATCGTCTTTGATTTCAAAGGCTTTGGTATCCTTATTTCTCAAAGA
>CACXYG010000176.1 GCA_902771745.1 uncultured Erysipelotrichaceae bacterium
CATTTATCTCCATGACATCACCAGCGACCTTATCTTCTTTGACATCTAATGGATTGAACCTCTTACCGCGATCGACAAAGGTGATATAGATAGTATTTTTGGTCTTGTTATAGGTGATACGGATATAGATGGTCGCTTCATTGGCCGTTTCTGGATAGGCGTATTTGGCAATGTTGGAGAAAAGTTCATCCATGACGACGGATAATTTGGCACTATATTGTGTTTTATGATTTTTACCTAAGGCATCATTCAAAAAATCAATCGCATGGTCTAATTCTTCAATCTTGGCGTAGAAGATTTTCTCATAGACTTCGGTCTCATCGCCCTGATACATCATAATGAGATAGGTGATATCATCACTTTGTGGTGCATCTTTGACAAAGTTTTTCAGAGAATCCTGGACTTCATAGTTGAGGTCGATAATAGAGGCAAAATCTCTAGTGTTGAAGGCGTTAAGCAATCTTTCTTCACCAAAGAGTTCCTGTTTGTCGTTATGGGCTTCGGTAATACCATCCGTATATAAGAAAATATATTCGCCTTTTTCTAACTGAATGGTTTCATCCTTTAATGGAACAATATCAAGCGGTCCAAGAACAAAGCCAGGCGCACAAGGTAAGTAACGGAAGTTTCTATTATTACCGATAATCGGTTTGTTATGACCCGCGTTACAGAATTCTAAAACGCCCGTCTTGGTATCTAAGATACCCAAGAAACAAGTGACAAACATCATAGAGTCATTACCTTTATTGATGGTGGCGTTGACTTCTCTTAAGATCTCACTTGGCTTTTTACCAATCTTAGTATAGGCGTTAAGACAAGTGATGGTCTTCATCATGAACATGGCCGCGGGAACTCCCTTGCCAGAGACATCGCCAATGACGATGGCAACATGGGAATCATCTAAGGAGATATAGTGGTATAAGTCTCCACCAACTTCTTTTGTTGGTTTCAGGTCGGCTAAAATAGCGACATCTTTAATATTTGATAATTCTTTTGGCAAAGCGTTATGTTGAATCTCATAAGCAACATTAAGTTCAGTTTCAATTTGCTGTTTGGCTTGGGTAACAGAGATTTCCTTCTGTAAGAGATGATAAGAACGCTTAGATAAGCCCATAGAGATCGCATAGATGAGCGTAAGGCTGATTGAACGAGCTAAATAATAATAGATAAAGACTTTCAGATAACGGTTTTCACCTTCCAAGATCAAATTATGAAGCATTTCATAACGTTCAGCTAACGTATTTGGCTGATAGAGATAAGCTTGCCCTGCCTCATCATATTTAATGATACCAGAGGTCAATAAGTTTTCATCATATTCACCAAAGTACATGGCTAGATATAAGGCAATCAACATCAAACCCATGGTGATGAAGAAGATATTTCTTGTCATTTTAGGCTTGTAGTAATGGTTAGATAACAATAATGGGATTGCCCAAAGAAGAACCGCATGCTTAGGAATGATGATGTTTAATACGAAGTAGACCGATAAGAAACTTCCAAGAAGAAGATATTTAAACCCGTCATGATAGAAGAATTTTGTTCGTCTGAGAATCAAAGTAGACAACAAAACCAGAATATTAAACGGGAAGAAGATGTTGATGGTGATATAAGTAGCACGAGCCAGAATCAACACGCCCGTTTTATTCAAGACAAAATACAAAAGGAGAACAAACACCAAAAAGCCCGCTGTAATCCAGCCAGCTTTACATAATTGAGTGTTGGCGTCTATCTCATTTTGTTTTAATGTGCTTTTTGTTTCTTCGCTTTGCATATTAGATACCTATATTGAAATCATTATAGTTTGGTAATAATTTTACCAATTGTTCTTTATGATGTTCTAGTCTGGAAATGTTTTCGGCGTTATAAGTCAAAGTCCACCACATCATATGAAGATGACCTAACAAACGAATCTTACCTTTGATTTCCGGATCATCCTTACCAAAGTATTCATTTAAGGTTTCTTCATAGATTCTCGTACAGGTTTCCCTATTCAATTGAAAGAAGACTTCATTATTATGAGGATCAGTTTCTTCAAACAACTCGTAAGGGGCAATCAAAGCTGCCATTTCGAAAATCGGGTGACCATGAGAAAGTGTGTCCATATCAATCAAGAAGAGTTCATGATCCTGAATCATGATATTCTTCACATGGCAATCCCCATGGACGAAGGTATTTCTTTCTTCAATACCATTCATCATAGCGGAAAGTTTATCAGCATCTGCTTCATTTAATAATGGCCTGATTTTATTTAACTTCTTAAGCCAGATTTCCTTGGTGCTGGGTAAGGATTTACCATCGCTTTCAGCGGTGTTGATCTTCTTTAATAAAGCGGCATATTTCTTGGTGTATTCATCAAAGTTTTCTATATGATCTTTATATAAGTCACGTAAGAGAACACTATCTAAGAGTTCAAAACGAACACCAAGCTTATCCCCGACTTTGACGACATCAAAAGAAATCGCTGTAGGAATACCAAGAACGAAGGCTTGCTTGGCCATATTGAGTTCACGTTCCACGTCTTCCATTGGCATATCCTTTTTATAAGCTTTGACAATGGTATCTCTATCCAAACGATAAACCGTAGAGAAATAGCCAGAGCCGATAACTTCACAATTTGTGACATCCACTCTATTCAAGGCTTTCTTGACATCGATGATGCTGGTAAAACCGGTCATAGATAAGACTTCATAGACGGATAAAGTCGCATTCAAGATATGAACATCATCACATTTCTGTTTGATTTTAAGAATGACTCTTAAACCAGCAGAAGAGACATAACTGACCTCTTCAAAATCTAAGATCAGCGTCTTGAATTGATGCTTTCTGATGGCTTCAAAAGATTCGGTTTCTACATCACCTGCAGTGGTGGAATTGATTTCACCTGCAAAAAAGAGGGTCAAGACATCTTCTTTCAGTTCTGTTCTTTTAATGAGACTCATAATAATTTCCCTTATTGCGTAATTCACCTGTAATCAGGTTGCTATACCATTATTTTACAAAAATAAATCAGCGAATGAAACACTAATATTAATCGTAATTGGAATAATAGATAATTTTTCAATAAATTGTATTATTATACAAATGTTTTATATTGTTTTTGAGTTCAAATTTCAACTATAATATCCTTAGTAAAAGAGCAAAAGAAAATGGAAAACCAAGAAACAATGTCTACTATGCCCACTAAGGAACAAGTAGACCAACAACCTAATACACCTGTTGTCAAAAAGAGAATGGAAGAACA
>CACXYG010000177.1 GCA_902771745.1 uncultured Erysipelotrichaceae bacterium
ATATTCATGAATCAATGTTCTCAACCTTCCTGGAGCAAACTGAATACTGCAGCTATGCTGCATGATGTGTTTTCGGTGACGAAAACGCATTATGTTCACAATCGTTTCATTATGAATCCATTTAATAACTTTGAATCATTTAACCATGATTCCTACTCTGATAATGCAGAGTACATTGACGATAAGCCGTCTCAGGGACGTTCGACGCCGTTTGCTTTGATCTTTGTCGTCTTTATCGGTTTCTTCTTAGCTGGTTTACTTCCTTTCATCTTCGTTTTTGCAAACATGAACCATAGTTTCCCTATTTTCTTTCTACCCGTTATCATTACTACAATTCCTTTTCTTGGCTTGATTATCTTCATCTTTTCCAGTATCTTTAAGAAATCTAAGGAATACATCTCCTTTGATGGATATAGAATGGTACTTTCTCTCCATCAGAATAAGCGAGTAAAAGAATTCCATCTGGATCCTAGTTATGAGGTTGATATTGCTACGATTATTCGTGATTATCGTGCTGGTTTCATCTTTGTCCTACGTCAAAATAATAGAGAAGTACTCACTCATTTCATGCATATGATGACACCATCGTTTTCTTCTATGCGTAATATGAATTTCAATGCGAATCCTAATATGCAGATCATGAGATGGCAGGAAACTCTAGTCAAACATGGTATTAAGGTTAATCTATCTACCGCCTCTTCTCCATTTACGCAAGCAAATAATTTTGCCAAGCAGAACTTTAATTTTAATAACAATCAGGAAACTAAGCCTCAGACAGAAGAAAGAAAACCCGAGCCTCATCAGTATGAATCTACCTATCAGATGAGCTACCAAATGAAAGCGGATGCTGAGCTTGTTCGTTCTCATAACCGTAAGAAATTTGGTCTTACTCTGATCATTCTTATCCTTCTTGCTACGGGTATTGACTTATCGGTTTTCTTCTTTGGTATTTATGGTCAGAATATCAGCCAGACCTTCTTGGTCTTATTCATCATCCTTATGGCGGTTGTGGCTCTCATCCCTCTTGTTTATGGTATTGTCATGGGTATATCAAACAAACAAGTCAATTCTTTATCGGATAAAGAATTGACGGAGTTATCTAGCAGTAAGAAGTTCTTATCAAAACATAAAAATCAATAATCCGTTCCATTTACTACACAATATATTGAGGCTATTCCTATACAGGGATAGCCGTTTTTTGATATACTTTTTCCATTATGGATATTTTTAATTACAATAACAGAAATTCTTTTGAGAATGATTCTCACTCTGGCAGACAAGATTATCTTGACGATAAACCAAATCCCAAGGCGCTATATACCATGATTGGCGTTGAGAGTGTCTTTACGATTTTGATTTTAGCTGTCGCTGTTCCTTTCATCATCAACATATCCCAAGATACTTCTACCATCCTTCGTTCCTTGATCCCTATTCTCATCTTAGTCCTCATGACCATCGGTATCTCCATCATATTTATCATCAACTTCATGAATCGTTTTTCAGAATACATCTCCTTTGATGGTTTAAGAATGATGGTCACGCTTCATAAAGGCAAGAACAAACAGGAATTCTATATCAACGAATCCTATGAAGTTGATATCGCCATGGTTCCTTATAAAAGAAGCTCGGTCATAGCCTTAGCTTTAAGATCACCAGACAAACTCCTCTTCACCCATCATCTTCATGTCAATCCATCACTTGTCTCCCCTAATTCGAGAAGTTATGAAGAAATCTATCGTGATGTCATCGCTAGCTGGAAGCAGATGTTCCTGTCTCACGGTATCAAAGTAAACAATGAAGCACTACCAGATGCCTATATGCCTAGGGAGCAATCTTTCCAGGATAATATCTACGCTTCCTATCAATCCAGTCAGAAGATGCAAGAAGATGCTTCTTATGTCAGAGCTCATAACAAGAAAACCTTCATCATTTCTCTTTCTATCTTATCTCTTATCATGCTAGGTATGGGGTTATTCATCTTCTTTACGACCATGTATGGTAAGCAGTTAGATACTATTTCTCTCATTCTTGATATCACCATCATAGCCATCAACATCCTTCTCCCTATCATCTATGGTATCATCACCGGTCTATCGGTTAAGAAAACCAACTCCTTATCCGATGCCGACTTATTGAATACCCCAAGTGCAAAAAGCATCTTGGAAAAGAGAAATCAAAATAAGAAATAACTTCAAAAATGGCCCGTTTCGGGCCTTTTTGAATGCTTTTCGATTAAATGACTGAAATGGTGATCAAAACCGTCAAGAAGTAGATTACAAAGGGAAGATTTGACCATCCACCACAGATGATCATATGAGGTAAGCCTTTGGGTAACTTCCTGATCAGTGGCATCAGGGCAAATAACACCAAAGGTGATAAAGCTGCCACCCATTGTGGAAGGATTGTCCAGCCAGAGACAATCAAAACAAAGAAGATAAGAATACCGATACCAGCGGCAGACATGAAAATCAAACTCTGAAAATTATGAACAAAATGTTAATAGTGAAGAAAATGTTATTTATAAAACATTCCATTATCCAGGTGGTGAAATCACTGATTTAGAATAAATATTTTTAACCCAATTTGTTGTTACAGATTGGGTTTTGTTATATTAAAAAAATATTCATATTATTATTAAAATACTTTGAAAGGATTTAAAAAAATGAGACTTTATTCTTTACAACCAAAAGAAGTAATTGATGAAATAACTAAAAATGGTTATTTTGTATGTGATGATAAAAAATCTGAATAAGGGAATTATCCACATCGAAGAGCCTGGAATATCCGACATCATCAAAAAAGCTGTTGAACTAAAAGTGTATAAAGCAAGCCTAACTCCACAAAAAGCCGATGCTTTCATAATTACCGTGCCAACACCATACATAGTTGAAAACTACAGCTGCGATTTGAGCTATGTAATAACTGCATGTGAATCAATTCTGCCTTACCTTGATTTGAAAAAGCTACATGTTGCGTTTCAAATGCATCTAGCCCCTCATCTCTATCTCTCTTGGAAGCTTTTGCACAGTAGAAGTATCTTGCGGCAGAGCCATTGTCATTATAATTGGATGGTGCTTGTGGTTTATCCCCATTAAACATAGAAGAATCTTTGTTGTTATATTCTCTGCCAGCATAATTATAAGGGGTTCCATTATTTCCACTACCGGTATTTTGATAAAATAGTACATAAGGCAAACCAACATTTTTAATTGTTATTT
>CACXYG010000178.1 GCA_902771745.1 uncultured Erysipelotrichaceae bacterium
CATCTGACCTTCTAAGTCACCTTCTTCATGACCAGGATAGATGGCGATGTTGATGATTCCGTCTTTATCTAACAGTTCAATGGCCGCCTTGATTGCTGGAAGGGTGGTTTCTCGTAAGGTGTAGATAGATTTATCTCCCCCGGGAAGCCAGCCGAGATTGAACATGCCAGCCTTGATTTTGGTTTTCACGTAATCTTTGACTTTATGATGAGAATCATGAATCAAAGTGTAGTTTTCTGGACAACCAACTTCTTTTAAGTGTTTGGCAGTGGAATCTACGGCTTGTTGCTGAATATCAAAGGCATAGACATGACCGGATTCACCGACAGTTTTAGATAAAAACTCGGTGTCATGACCATTACCCATGGTGAAATCGACAGCGACATCGCCTTCTTTTAAATGCTGAAGAATGAAATATTTATGCATTTCTAACAAATCGAGCATGGTGATCTCCTTTATACAAAGAAGGCTGATTGCTCAGCCTTGTTACTTCTTTTTCTGTTTGGTATTGGATGCTTTTCTGGTCAGATCATCAATATCTTCTTTTCTTCCTTCATTATTGGCTTTTCTTACTAAAAGAACAATGGCTAGAAGAACGCCAACAAGTAAAACAAAAGCGATGATAATGATGAGAAGATAGGTCATCGTTGGACTAAGACCAAACCAGGAAAAGTCTGAACTATCTTCTAAGATAAATAAATTCATGATTTATTTCTTCCTTTTGTTATTTCTTCTCTTCTTCTTTTTCTTGCTGCCAAGAATGCCAGTGAAGATCAAGACGATGACGATGATGACAAGAACGACGACAATGGCGATGATGATAGGAAGAGGTACCCCTTTATCAATCAGGAAGTCGACAATCGGAATACCAGTTGAAGTGTTTGAAGAAGTGGTCGTAGAACTAGACGTATTGCTATTGGTGTTGGTAGTGCTGGAAGTTGTTGAATTGGTGTTGCTAGAAGTGTTAGAGGAGGTGTTTTCTGGTGTATCAGTACCAGTGGTTGTCGGTTGTTTTTCATCAGCAGCATCATAGACGTAATTGACATCATAGACTCTTCTTACCCATTCAGGATGATCGATATAAGGATTACGGTTCTTCTGAACGTTCTTATAGATTAAGTTATTACGATGAATCTCGTAATTGGAAACTGGGTCGGCTTCATTCCAGGATAAGAGGGTAGAGAGATTATACTGCACACCATGGAAGGTGGTGTTGTTATCATCCGTATAGGTCTTATCATCGGTGATATATAAGTAAGGTTCCGCTTGTGTGTTCTGGTCTAACTTGTTGGAATATCTCGTTGCCATATAGAAGAGGCAACGGGCGATATCACCCTTCCATTCATCGGTCGGTTCAAAGGTTTCACTAGAGGTATCAAGCCAACCGGAGATTTCCGTTGTATCATCGGCAAGATAACTGTAGATGGTCTTAGCCGTTGAGTGATCAACTTCACCATACATGTAGTCATTATGACCGGCGGAGTTGGTGTTATGATCAGCAGCGACTAGATGATGTAAATCGGTAGGTGCACCTTTGACAAAGACATCGCTGGTTTTACCTTTGCTATCGGTCTCGGTGACCTTGAAACCGTGATTCTTAGCCCAGACATGTTCTTTATCTACCTGGATATAGGAGTTTGGTTTTTTGTAATTGACATAGTCGATGGCAGTAAGGCTGGTATCTTTGCTATAACCGTTGACGGCGTTGCTGATGGCCTTGCTTTTATCGTTGTTGGCAGCATCGCTCATGTACATGTTATAAAGATAGAAGGAGGAAGCATCAGTGGATTTACCATTGGTGATAAATTTGAATGTAGCGGGATCAACAGGATCAGAAATCGACCAGTTACGATCGGTGATCTGATACCATTTGCCGACATCGGATAAACCGCTGCCGTAATTCAAGAAGTAGTTATCTGTGGAAATGGTCGTATAAAGAGTGCTCATTAAAGTTGAGCCGGTCTGCGAGCCGACATCGCCATAATAAGCGTTGATCTCATTTACAGTGGAATCCGTTAAATCGATGACGATGGATGTGTCATAGGCTTTGCCGTCATAACCAGAGGCGTTTTTGACTTGAGCTGGCGCAAAGCTGACCAGGAAAAAGGATGGTAATAAACTTAGTACTTTTAATAATTTTTTCATAGCGGTATTATTTTACATCATTCTTTCCAAAATGCTGTATAATACTATCCCTTTTTCAAAGGAAAATTCTGACAATCAGGTATAATAGAAATAGATATGAATGAATTATTACAAAATCAAAAGTTCCTTCTGGTCTTTGATCTTGATGGAACATTACTGACATCGAAACAAACCATTGCTCTGAAGACGAAGAAACTTCTTCAGGAGTTATCTAAGGCGGGTAACATTGTCACCATCGCCAGTGGTAGACCACCCCGCTCTGTGCACCAATATCACGCCATGCTTGGCTTAGAAGGCCCTTATATCGGTTATAATGGCGCTATTATTGATAATCCTTATGATCCTGACTTCAAACAGGTGAGAAAATGGATCAAGAAAGAGGAGATTCTTTCTTTCTTGCATCATTTTGGCGAGGATATCTTTGCCAATATGATGCTAGAAGATGACACCGATCAGTTCTATTTGAAAGAGAATGAGGCTTACACCTACTTCTTCCATCCAGAAGGGATGAACATTCATTTAGGTTCGGTGATGGAAAACCTCGACCGCGATGTCATGACTTGTGTCTTAGAATTAAAAGATCTCAGTCATAAACAAGAGATGCTAGATTATATGGCATCCCACTACGATAATCTTTCTCTTCGCTTCTGGTTTAATGCGCCAAACTTTGCTGAGTTCTTCTTCCTTGATACCAACAAGGCGACAAGTATTTATAAACTAGCAGACTTCTACCACATCGACAGGGCTCATATCATCGCCTTTGGCGATGCCATGAACGACTATCAGATGATCGATAGTGCGGGTGTCTCCTTTGTGATGAAAAACGGTTCTCCTGAACTGAAAAAGTATGGCACCTATATCACCAAATACGATAATGACCACGAAGGTATTTATCACGCACTAAAGGAATTCTTCCAATTAGAAGATTAAAACAACTCATTAAAAAAGGGGCTGTTGAAAAACCTACATTCTAAATGTGGGTTGGACAACGCCCTTTTTCCATAACAAAAAGACCTAATTCGTTGAGAATCAGGTCTTTTTAGGTA
>CACXYG010000179.1:0-3188 GCA_902771745.1 uncultured Erysipelotrichaceae bacterium
ACTTTCAAGAACTACTATACGGGTGAACTGCTCTTCAGAAATGGCTTACCAATCACCAAGAAGAACACCGATTATCACGGTTATGGATTCAAATCGATGCATTCTTTGGTCAACAAGAATTATGGCAAGATGAAGATATCTACCGATAAGGATTTTTTCATTCTGGATATCTTCTTCTCGTTACATCATAATAACAAACAAGATTAGTCAACCTCTTTAAAAACAAATAAAACGCTCCTTGTTCCACCTTGGTGGTATGGCAAGGAGCGATTTCATTTATTTCTTTTTAGCCTTCTTAGCTAAGGCTCTGGCTTCTCTGACCGAACCGACTCTGGGATGAGCGTTGGCTTTCCAGTATTCGTCTAGATTCTTTTCATATTTACCAGTGCGATTATAATCGATTTGATAGAACTTGGTTCCAACGAGTTCTTCTGGTAAGTATTCAAGATAATCAAGGGTATCCCATTCATTATAAGGATAAGCGTCTTCTTCGTTGACGTTGGCTCTGGTAAGTCTGAGATAGTCTCTTACTCTGATTGGTGAATCATCCACCATGGCCATAGCATCTTCAATAGCTAAAGTAGCGGCTTTGGACTTTGGAGATAAGGCAAGTTCCGCAACGGTGAAGCCAAGGGGAATCTGGGCTTCTGGTAAACCCACCTGACGGGCTACTTCACAAGCGTTGACGCAACGGTCAACCGCTGCGGGATTAGCAAGTCCTACATCTTCATAAGCGGTGACCATGAGTCTACGGATAACACCTTCTAAGTCACCAGATTTCAACAGTTTGGCAAGATAATAGATTGCCGCATCGACCTGGGAACCTCTGATACTCTTTTGGAAAGCAGAGACGGTATCATAATGTTCGTCTTCATCCTTATCGGAGAGATAGTTTGGCATGTTAGAGATCTCTTGGGTATCTTCTAGCGTGATGGTGTGAGATGAGGAATAACTTAAGGCGACTGCTTCAAGTTGGTTATAGGCAAAGCGCATGTCACCAGCGGAAATCTTGGCAAGGTAGTCTAAGGCTTCTTTAGCAAAGGTACGATTGTTGTTTAAGCCTTTGGGGCTCTCTAGAGCTCTTTGAAGACCGATTCTGACCTGCTCTGGTTTTAAGGATTCGGTTTCCAACAAACGACAACGGGAACGGATGGCTGGGTTTAAGGAGATGAGTGGATTAGCAGTGGTACAACCAATCAGATAGAAGTCACCGTTTTCTAGATGTGGAAGAAGTAAATCCTGTTTGCCTTTATCTAAACGATGAATTTCATCGATGATGACAATGCTGGGCTGGAAACGGATGGCCTCATTAAAAGCCTGTTCCATCTTAGCCTTGTTATCAATGACAGCATTTAACTGAATGGAATTGATCTTATAGGTATTCGCAAAGGCTCTGGCAAGGGTGGTTTTCCCTGTTCCTGGAGGACCATAAAAAACCATGCTTAAAAGAGACTGGCTATCCAGTAATTTCTTTAAAAAAGCGATGAGTTTTTCCTGGCCGAGAACTTCATCGAGAAGTTCAGGGCGCATTCTATAGGCTAATGGTTTATCGATCATTATCGTTCTTTAATATATTGATAGTTTCTACAAATAAGGCAGTCATATCCTTGGCGGCTTTTTTACCCATGGCGACGACTTCATCATCGCTTAACTTATTATCGCTTAAACCGGTACATAAGTTGGTGATCAAAGAAAAGCCAACAGTCTTTAAGCCCATGTGGTTTGCAACCAAAGCTTCAATGGCGGTAGACATACCACAGGCAGAAGCTCCGAGTTTGATAGCCATCTGGACTTCGGCTTTGGATTCATATTGCGGACCGGCAAACTGTAAGTAGGTACCCTGTTTAATAGGAAGGCCAAGTTCTTTACCGCGCATGATCATCTTGTTGGTCAAATCGGCGTTATAGACATCACTCATATCAGGGAAACGGGGACCAAATTCATCGAGGTTGTTGCCATATAAGGGGGAGGGCATGAAGGAGGTGATGTGATCGGTGATGATCATCAAATCACCAGGATGGAAGTTGGCGCCACAACCACCAGCGGCATTGGTTAAAAGAAGGTATTTGATACCAAGAAGTTTCATCAATCGGATAGGAGAGGTGACCTCTTCGCTGGTATAGCCTTCGTAATAATGTAATCTTCCCTGCATAAAGAGACAAGGTACATCATTTAAGGTACCAAAGATAAATTGTCCTTTGTGGGCTTTGTTGGTAGAGACTGGAAGACCAGGAACATCCTTATAAGGGATGATGGCTTCCACTTTGACCTGGTTTACTAAGTCACCAAGACCAGAGCCTAAAACAGCACCGACGAGAGGAACAAAGGAGGTTCTCTCTCTGATGTAGTCGGCCATCTTTTGGTAGTCTGCAAATGTGTATTTCATATTCGGATCCTTTCAAAGTATTAATATTCTAATCTATTACAAGAAAAAGTATAATAGTTATATGCGTATTTTAATTCAAGAATGCCTGAAGGCTAGTGTCACAATCGATTCAAAAGTTGTCGGAAGTATCTCTGAGGGTGAGGTCATCTTTGTCGGATTTACTGCTGGGGATGATGAAAGAATCATTGATAAGATGATTGAGAAGCTTTTAAAGCTTCGTATCTTTGAAGATGAAAATGGAAAAACAAATCTCAATTTAGAGGCTCATGGTGGTAAAATACTATGCATTTCCCAATTCACCTTGTATGCGGATTTATCTCAGGGCAATCGTCCAAGCTTTGTCAACGCGCTTGGCGGTAGTAAGTCTGAGCCGTTATATAACTACTTCTGTAAGAAGTTAAGTGAAGTAAGACCAGATACCCAATATGGTGTCTTTGGTGCGGATATGAAAGTGAATCTCATCAATAATGGTCCTTTTACCATCATGCTGGATTCTAAGGAGGTCATTAAATAATATGTCTAGAAAAGTTCTTCTTGGCCTCTCGGGAGGCGTCGATAGTGCAGTCTCTGCCTATTTATTAAAAAAGCAGGGTTATGAAGTCACCTGCTGCTTTATGCGTAACTGGGATAGCATCACCAATAATGATATTGAAGGTAATCCTACTTTAGATGGTTCCAAGTGTTCTCAAGAGTTTGATTATGATGATGCTGTGGAAACCGCTTTTGAACTTGATCTTCCGATTGTCAGAAAAGATTTTATCGATGAATACTGGAAGGAAGTCTTCCAGCAGTTCTTAGATAC
>CACXYG010000179.1:3253-4414 GCA_902771745.1 uncultured Erysipelotrichaceae bacterium
CCTCGGCTTTGATACGATTGCCATGGGTCATTATGCCATGCGTATTGATGAAGATAAAGAATCTCATCTTTATAAAGCCTTTGATAGAAATAAGGATCAGTCTTATTTCTTATCTCAGATTTCTAGTGAACAGTTATCGCATTGTATCTTCCCACTGGAGAATTTAACCAAACCTCAGGTTCGTGAGATTGCCGAAAAAGAAGGCCTTTCGGCTGTCATGCATAAGAAGGATTCGACCGGTGTTTGTTTTATCGGAGAAAGAAACTTCAAGCAGTTCCTTCATAACTATCTTCCTGCTAAGCCTGGCGATATTGTCGATATCACCAACAACCAGGTCTTGAAGAAGCATGATGGTGTTTTATACTACACCGTTGGTCAACACCGTGGACTGAATATCGGTGGCATCAAGGGTAGAAAGATGGATCCTTATTTTGTTGTCGGCAAGGATGTCGAAAAGAATATCCTTTATGTCGCGCAAGAAGAAGGTAACACGTACCGTAAGTCCTATCGTTGTATGATCGATCATCTTAATTGGATCGGTATGGATATGCCACTAGAACCTATGGATATGAACTGTAAGTTCAGATATCGCGGTAAGGATATGCCAGTCAGATTTACAATCCGTGATGATTATGAATCCGCCTATTTGGATTATGATGGTTATGATTATGTCGCTAAGGGTCAGATTGCAGTTCTCTATTTGGGTGACCGTTGTCTTGGTTCTGGCATCATTGAAGAGACTTTCGATAAGAATTTAGAAAAAATCTTGTATTAATTGGTGTTTTTCTTAATTTTTTCTTGCATCAGACCTCTCTTCATAGTAAAATTTATCTCGGCTAAAAATTTTATAAAAGAAATGGGGTGAGTTACATTGCCAAAGACAGTTGTCAGAGATGGTGAAACCTTAGACATCGCCATGAAGAGATTCAAGCGTCAGGTCAACAAGGCTGGTACCATTCAGGACTACAGAAAGCACGACTTCTTCCTTAAGAAGGGTCTCAAGAGAAAGCTTAAGTCCGAAAACGCTAGAAGAAAGCATTAATTAGATTCTAGTAATCAATGGGGGCTGTTGAAAAACCTACATAATTAATGTGGGTTGGACAACGCCCTTTTTTTCTGTTATATAGGAAATCCTGATTCTTCTTTTTCGGCCTATGATTG